>JBBSDD010000293.1:0-4562 GCA_038249755.1 Flavobacteriales bacterium
AAACCCAATGAATAATCAGGTTGAACACCAATATTCTCGGCCATTTCGGGAAAGATGCCACCTGAAACAAAATTTCCCTTGAGGGCGATCTGCTCCGTGGCAAAGTTGTCGAGGCTGTCGAGGATGAAAGGCTCCAACTCGAAAAACACTTTGTCGCGTTCGTACACGCCCTTCTGGATGGTGCTGTTGTCGTAATACACGTAAGAAGGGCGGTCGCAGTTGAATACAGGAAACTCTGTAAATTCCGGTTGGAGGCCCGACTTGTTGTACGGGTTGTCGATTTGCAGGGTGCCCCCTACCCCTTCGATTACGTTTTTGACGCGGCGGAGGCCGGTATTTTCCGGTTTGAAATCTTTGACATAAAGGCGGCAGGAATCCACCGCGATGAGATCAATCTGAAATTTGTCGTAATCAAAAGCGTATTCCTGGCCGAAGAATTCAAACCTACCTGACCGGATGACACCTCCAAAGTTGAAGTTCCGGTTTTTGCGGACATTGACCTCTCCATTTTTCGGAAAGATGGCCACGTTCTGGGAATCGGATAGCTGTATCTGATCGACACCGCGCAACATGAGGTCGAAGTTGACGAGATTGAGCTCCGCATTTTTTCCATCTTTTACGGAAGAGTTGAAGAGCAAAACGTCATAATCGATATTTCCCGCGGAAGCGGAGATATAATCGTAGAGCTTCGGGCGGATTTCCACCGACTGCGACGGAATGTCGTAGCTGATAAAACCCTTGTTGGTGAGATCGACGAGCACGTGCACGTAATTTTCAAGCTGAAAACCCATCGCAGCGGCGAGGCCGGCGGCATCGAGATAATCGGAATTGACCCTTTTGGCATATTGGCGGATGCCATAGAGCGGATTGACCTTGTCCATACCCTGGAGGCCGGTGTAGCGCTCCTTTTTAAAGTAATTGGCCGACTCAAAAGCGGCGCGGGTTTCTGAACTGCCCATGAGGTTGCCCATGCGGATCACCGGATCGTCGATATTCCAGTAAAAAGCTTCAAAATAAAGGTCCAGCTTGTGATAAGAATCGTAATATGGCGATTTGGAGAGGCCTTCGTCTTTTCTGACAAGGGTGAGCAGCCGCGTTTGGTTGATAAATCGCAGTTGAAGGCTTGGATGCACGATGGAGTCGTTGTTGAGCAGAATCACCACGCGGGCTTCCTGAGAAGAAATGCGGTCGGGCGCGATGGTGTAAAACTGGGCGTAGGAAAGGAGTTGGGGCAGATTTTCCCTTTTGAAGGTGAGAATGGCTGGCTCATCGCCCGAACCATAACCCTGAAACTTGGCTCCCTCCATGCGAAAACCGCCGCTGTAATCTACCTTATCGATGATGTTTGTGATGCTCAACCGCCGATCGTACGATGAAAACTGTGGGAAAGAGGCGTTCTCCGGGGTTACATTGGCGAGTATCTTGTCTTCCGCCTCACCAAGCAAGGGATATTTAAAAAAACTATTGAAAAACAGGACCGAATCCAGTTTGAATCCCGATGAGCGGACGCTTAGTTCATACGGATTTTGAATAATGGCGTAGGTGGTATTGGGATCGAGGGCAGCGCGCTCCCAGGTGACTTTGCCTTCCTTCCCGTTGAATTTTTCCACAGCCGGAAAGTATGAACCGCTGGTGGCGTAGATCACCGAACTATCACCTTTGGAGAGGCAGGTGAGATTCATATCGGGAAAAAGGATGCTGTACGTATTGTCTTCAAATTTAAACTGCCAGTTGTCCTTATCTGATTTCCAGACGGCTGAGGCTGAACTGTAAAAGGTATTGTCGGCAAACAGTTGATCGGACATGGTCAAAAAGCCCTCTACATCCGACTTGGCTTTGGTGTTGAGATACGTGAGCGTTTCCATCCAGGTATTGAGCTGTGCTTCCTGGGGCGAACCGGGAAAAGACATGAGGGTGGTGAGGTATGCCTTTAGAAAAGGAAACGGCCTGTAACGCTTCTTTTGAAGCGCATCGGTGAGGGTATAGATTTGTTCCTGCTGCGCCGGGCTGTAAGGATTGGCCTGGAGCCAGAACGGACCAAAACTGCCTTCCATGAAGTCTTTGGCTTCTTTTTTATCGCCCGCTTCGAAGATCTCGTTGAGTTCGTTGTAGAATGCCTGGGGCTCGTGGGTGAAACCCTTAAAAACCTGCGCATGAACGATATCGGCCCATGCGGCAAGGATGAAAATGACAACCAGCTTTTTAACCATTATTTGTCTTTAATCAATTTTAGGGCCGCCCATCCATCCTTCGTTTCAGTAACGGTGTGGTGGAGTGCGTATTTTCCGGCTTCCGCCAAAATTTCTTTCACATCCGGTTCAAAAAATCCACTCAGCAGAATGATACCTCCCGGGTGGAGTGTGGCAGCGTAGTGTTGCATATCGGCCAGCAGCACATTCTTGTTGATGTTGGCCAGGATGATATCGAAGGTAGCACCGTCGATCATCTTGACATCGCCCTGCACGACCCGAATGTCCACCCCGTTTAACGCAGCATTATCAAGTGTGTTGCGGTAGGCCCATTCTTCGATGTCAACAGCCTCTACGAGTATGGCGCCACGCAGGGCTGTTGCGATGGCGAGCACACCGGTACCGCTGCCCATATCAAGCACATATTTGCCGTGAAGGTCGAGATCGAGCAGCATGGAGAGCATGAGATATGTGGTGGCGTGGTGGCCTGTGCCAAATGACATTTGCGGATTGATCACGATCTCCATTTCGTAAGTGGTATCACTTTCGTGAAAGGGGGCGCGCACCAGACAGCGCTTGCCGATGGCTACCACGGGATAGTCAGACTCCCAGACGGCATTCCAGTTTTGGTCGGGAATCAACTCCCGTGTGAAGCGCAGGTCGCCGAGGTGGTTCCATTTGGCGATAAGCCCCCCCACCGCTTCGGGATCATCGAGCGATTCGGGTATAAACGCGTCAAAACCCTCCGGGGTATCCTGAAAGCTTTCAAATGGAAGATCGGCGAGCAGGCTGATGAGGATTTCTCCTGTCGGTTTTTGCGGAAGCAGATGAAAACGGTAAACGAAATAATTCATCAGGCGCCCGCGTGAATGATGGCGATAAAGTCATTTGTGACCAGCGAGGCGCCCCCGATCAATCCCCCATCCACGTCCGGCTGGCTGAATATGGATGCGGCATTGGACGGTTTGCAACTGCCGCCGTAGAGGATGCGCACCTTGTCTGCAAAGTCTTGCCCGAGCAATTCGCCGATGAGCGTACGGATCTCCGCGTGCATCTCCTGGGCCTGTTCGCTGCTGGCTGTTTTGCCGGTACCGATGGCCCATACAGGTTCGTAGGCCACCACCAGTTTGGCGAGGTCGTTGGCCGAAAAGTCTTTCAGGGCAGTTTGCACCTGATTTCTCACCACTTCGATGTGGCGGCCCGATTCGCGCTCTGCGAGCACTTCGCCGCAGCAGTATATCGGTGCGATGCCGGCAGATAAACAAGCTGCGATTTTTTTGCGGATGAGTTCGTCCGTTTCGCCGTGATACGTGCGGCGCTCGCTGTGGCCTACGATGGCGTAGTCGACACCTGCTGCCTGGAGCATGGCGGCCGAAATTTCGCCGGTATAGGCTCCTTCGGCTTCATCGCGGTGGCTCACGTCCTGTGCCCCTACCGTGATTTTTGCTGTGCTGTCGTTGGTAAACCATTTGAGGTAAAGCGCGGGTGGGGCGATCATCACATCCACATTTGCCGGAAGGCTCATCGCTTCTCTGTTGAGCGCTTCGAAGAGGTCGCGGGCATCGTGGCCTATTTTGTTCATTTTCCAGTTTCCTGCTACGAGTAGTTTTCTCATGATGTACTTTTTGGTTTCGGGTCAAAGATATTACGATTTGGGATTTGGGAGTTGGGAGTTGGGATTTTGGGAGTACTTCCCTGCGGTCAGTGAGATCGCTCCTACGTCGCTAAGTTTGGGATTACTTCCCTGCGGTCAGTGAGATCGCTCCTACGTCGCTAAGTTTGGGAATGTGGAGTTGGGAATTGGGATTGCGCGCCGATACGCTGGCAGTGGTCGCAGCCCCTGCAAGCAGTGAGCGGGGGAAATCGGATTACGGAATGTGGAGTTGGGAATATGGAGTACATTTTTTTTGGTTGGATGACGGGTTGAGAGATAACTTTTTCATATCTTGTTTTGTGGTCTGATAGTGAGGTCATTCCCAATAACAATATTTCGCGTTTTCCATTTCGTGGTATGGGTTAACAATGGGTCAAGTATGTGTTTGCTCCCTTGTTGGTGTCTTGTTGGAGCCTTGTTGGTGGCTTATTGGAGCCTTGTTGGTGGCTTATTGGAGCGTGGTTGGAGCGTGGGTGGTGGCTGGTTGATGGCTTCTTAGTGGTTGGTTGGTGGCTGGTATCCACACTCCATTTTGGTTTTGCAGATTCTGCAATGGCGTACACCGGCGTTTGCGTGATGCGATTACGCGATTCCTCACTTCGTTTACCCAGATATCCACATTGCATTTTGATATTGCAGATGTTTCAATGGCACAACACGACGTTTGCGTGATGCGATTACGCGATTCCTCACTTCGTTTACCCAGATATCCACATTGC
>JBBSDD010000294.1:0-4537 GCA_038249755.1 Flavobacteriales bacterium
CAGCACCGTGTCATCCCGCCGCGCAGCGAGGGATCGCGTGCGTGCTTGCCGGGATTTTCTCTCCTACCAATCCACCCACAGCGCGTTTTATCCCTCATTTCTCAAATGTGGAGTTGACAGATAAGTTATTACGATTTGAATAACAGTGCATTAAATGAGGTGGTAAAAATACGTCATTTGTAACGGAGCGAAGAATCTCTTGGTCTCATATCGAAGTGATTATAGTTACCTGCCATTCCCTGTCTCCTTGCCCTGTATCAGGGCGTTATTCCTGGCATCACTTCAGCATAAGATACAATGGCGATTTTCTGACAAGCTCACAAAACGCATTCACCCGATGCATTTGAACATTTTTAAAAAGGTATGTTGATAATTCTATTTCACTCTGATCTATTTTATCCTTTAATTTCGACCAAAATCCAATACATGACTTTACAGGAAACCATCGGAATGGTGCGTGATTTTCACGATGCTTTTGGAATCACCAATGCACCTCAACCCACAGCCCACATTGGCGACGACGCCCTATTGCTTCGGTACAAACTTATGCGCGAAGAAAATGAAGAATATCTGGAAGCGGCTCAGAATGGCGACATTGTGGAAATTGCCGATGCTTTGGGTGATATGCTTTACATCCTTTGTGGCACGATGCTCACCCATGGCCTGCAGGATAAGATGGCTGCCGTTTTTACTGAAATTCAGCAAAGCAATATGAGCAAACTCGATGAAAAGGGTTTGCCCATCTACCGTGAAGATGGAAAAGTGCTCAAAAGCGCGCGATATGTTAAACCCAATATAGCTGCTGTCCTTGAAAGTTGATCTGGCCAAAGTCCTGGAAGAGGCGCGCACAAGCGCGTGGTCCATGCGCAAACTCAATTTCATGCTCGCCATAGGCATCCCGTTCAACAGTCCGCATGGTATCCGGGTGCATGAGATCGGTGATGATTCAGTGACGACCACCATACCATACAGGAGAAAAAACCTGAACCACATCAAGGGTATTCACGCCTGTGGTTTGGCAACAGCGGCGGAGTTTTGCAGCGGACTTGTGCTTTTGCGGAGGCTGAGCTCCAAAAAATACCGGCTCATCATGCAAAAGCTCGAGGTGGAATATACCTATCAGGCCAAATCTTCGGCTTTCGCCAAATTTGAACTTTCGGACAACGTATTCCAAAGTGACATTTTGAAACCGCTGGAAGAAAATGGACAGGTCTATTTTCAATGCGCTCTACTGGTGCACGATATAGTTGGGAATTTGCTTTGTAAGGCATATACAAACTGGCAGATTAAAGCCTGGGATCAGGTGAGAACAAAACAATGATATTCCACCAGGATAAAGAACAACCTTAAACCTGGCTTTGCGCGTGGTTTGAATTTTTAATTGGATAAAGCATTCAGGTCAATTTGAATAATTACCTTCATGCTTAAGTCTAACCAGGATTCAAGATTGAAAAATCGCCCGCTGTATGTTTCTCCATCTTTTCATTTCTCCGCCGGATAAATATCCCGGTAAATTTCGCTTTTGTATACTCTTCACTCTGAACGTTCAGAAGAGGTTACTGCTTTCTGCATTGGGCTCCGCTATACTTAAAAATTCAGTAGCCAAACCTCCTCATGTCTGGCTTTCGCAGCGCTTAACTCCGGTGGTAAAACTTCCGCAGCTCTCAAAATTAAACTCCAAATCCTCCATCCGGGTTGACCAATGCCAATCGATCCATTTTTATAATATCCCCCATTCATTTTAAAAAACTCCCCCCATGACCGAACTCATCTTTACTGGAAAACTTGTCGAAGACACCCCCCAAAAGGAACAGCTAAACGAATTGACCTCCTTCAGTCAAATGGAAGTCTACATGGTTCTCCCTTCCACCAGAAGCGGCTCAAAAATGATTTCCGTACCTGTAAATGATACAGAGGTATTTGAGATTGAATACGACAATGGCATTGTAGATTTTCTCGACAGAGATCGCCTTGACGAACTCGCGCGGGATCCTTCCTGGCGCGGTCTTGAAGTCACCGCCGACAGAAGCACCGGCGACCAGAAATATGTGCTCAATGACATTGTTTTTGTCGACAGCCCAGAGCGCGGTATTGGCAATATAGTTCCCAAATTTATCCGTCGGTTTTTTGGCAAAAAAGCGGTGAGCGTAAGCGTGAAAATCATGGCGCAGCGGGTGGATGACAAAAATGTGGAGGAGGAAGGCCTGTTTCTTTGTTCACGGGATTCTGTTGCGCTGGTGGAAAAAATCACTGCAGGAAAAAAGCTCGATGACAAACCTTACCTGCTCATGGTTCACGGATTTGCTTCCAGTATTACCAGTTCATTTGGGGCCATGAGCGAAGCCGGAAATACCGGTTGGTTCGAGATGCAAAAGCTTTACGAAGGCCGGATTTTGGGTTATAACCACCATTCTTTCACCAAAAGTGCCCTGCAAAATGCGTTTGAATTGCTCGAAGCCATTCCCAAAAATCTCACCCTTGATGTGTTGTCTTTCTCGCGTGGGGGTCTCGTAGCCGAAATACTGGTGAAAGCAGCCGATACAGATTTTGACAATGTCGAAGAGGCGAAATTCTGGGATGAGGCCTTTGAAAGATTTGATGGAATGCCGGATCAGGATTATTTTAAAAGTCTGCCGGCGTTGATACGAAAGAAAAATCTGAAAATCAGAAATTTTGTACGGAGTGCCTGCCCGGCCGGGGGGACCACGCTGGCTTCCGGACGATTGGTGACCTATTTTAAAGTGGTGCTTAACGCCATCGGGATGATTCCTGCAGTGCGGGCGTTTCCTCCATACCTGGCATTTAAGGATTTAATTCTGACAGTCATTCAGCAAAAAGATGATCCGAAAGTCCTTCCGGGTGTTGAAGTCATGACACCGGATTCGAAATATGTCAAAATACTGAATGTACTTGGTAGCCAATATCCCATTACACGGACTCCATTGCACGTGGTGTCGGGCGATGTGAAATTTGGCAAGCTGCTCCATTCGATGAAAGTTATTTTGTCCGATGCTTTCTTTTGGGGAGACCATGATTTTGTGGTCAACACCATCAGCATGTATCAGGGATTCCGCCGCGCCTTCAGCAAAGATGAATCGGGAGTTGTTCAGCCGGGATTTTTCAAATCATTTCATCAGAGCGGAGAAGTATCCCACTTCAATTACTTGCGAAATCCCGGTTCACGGGATGCCATTCTCGCAGCACTCCGTCAGCAGGATGTCGACATGCACTTTGTCTGGCATTTTTATGGTCAAAAAGATGAGATCTACACCCTCCGCGCGCACGATCCAAAACGCCCCACAGTGATTTTGTTGCCTGGCATCATGGGATCGCATTTGAAATTCGGCAAAAAGAGAATCTGGCTCAACTTCACTGAATTGATGTTTGGGGGCATGGGTAAATTAACGCCGGAGTCCACAGAAGTATCGGCTGATGGCGCCATAGGCTTGTTTTACAACAAAATGGTCAACCACCTCTCGCGTTCCCACAACGTGATTGTTCATGGATTTGACTGGCGTTCTGACATGATGGCCTCTTCAGATGAGTTGAAAAAAGTCGTGGAAGATGCATTGAAAAGCACGACAGGTCCCGTTCGCATTGTCGCGCATTCCATGGGTGGATTGCTCACCCACGCGCTGTATTCGAAACATCCCGAAACCTGGGAAAAAATGCGACAACGGCCCGGATTCCGCGCCGTATTTATGGGTACGCCATTTCGCGGTTCACACGCCATCGTAAATCTCTACCTCAAGCGTCACAGCACATTCAATATCCTTCACAAAATAGATATACTGAACAACAGTGATGAGATGCTCACTGTCGTAAACCGCTTTGTCGGCATGCTGCAATTGTTGCCGCGGGAAGACAGGTTTTTTGAGATGCCCTTCTGGGAACAAATGCGCATCGCGTCCGGTCAGGGCCTTGCATTTACGATTCCAGATGAAGCGTCGTTAAAAGTGGCAAAACAAGTTATGGAGGTATTCAATACCAAACCCATCGAAGGAAAAGAACTCATCTATGTCGCTGGTCTGGATAAGGGACTGACGCCCCACCGGGTGGAAGTCAATACACTTTTGAAAGCCATCAAGGTTTTTGGGACAGTAGAAGGCGATGGTGCCGTGACGTGGGCTTCAGGGATTCTTCCGGTTTTCGAAGACCGTGTTTATTATTCCCGCATCACCCATCAATCACTTTGCAACAAGCGCGCTATATTCACTGCTGTGCTCGACCTGTTGGAAAAAGGAGAAACCCAAAGCAGCGAACTCAGCAAATTTCCTGTCAAGTCGCGGGCCGCACAGCTCGAATACGAAATACCGGAAATGCCACCGGTAAGCCTTACGGTAAACAATGTTCACGACCTACTTGATCTGGAAGATGATGATACAGACAGCGAACTTCGCAAACCGAAACCACCCATTCAGGTGAAGGTCAATCACGGAGATCTTGGATTTGCCAGTTTCCCGGTTTTGGTCGGTCATTTTGAAGGAAATGACATCCTGGATGCGGAAGCATCAATCGACAGACATATGAATGGGGA
>JBBSDD010000295.1:0-4532 GCA_038249755.1 Flavobacteriales bacterium
AGCTATGTGGAATACTTGGCGCTGTTCGCAATTCCACTCGGTCATTTGATTAAAGAAATTTCCCTGTCATCCATATTTAAACAATTCCTTTTCTGGTTCATCGTTCTTATTTTCATTGGCTACAATCTGAAAATGACTTATACATATGATGAATGCTTTCCAAGTGTAAGATCTTGGGATTGGCATACTTATCACCATTTACTATTTTCCAAAACCAACTAAACATGAGATCGCTTGAAAGAATTTATGTCGCATCGTTTGCCCAAAACAAGGCCAGCATAAAAAAGATGATGTTTTTATTGGCGTGCATTTTTCTCTTTTCAGTTAGCGGCCTGGCCCAAATCCGCGTATTTTCCGGAAACGGGCATTACTTTACGGATATGGTGCTCCGACTGGACAACAACAGAACGTTGCCACCCTTTGGCTATAGTGTCAATGACGCGTTCTACACAGTGGTTGGCAATAAGATCATGAAAGGTCCGATGGGTTCGGAATTTGATCTTGTATATACCGTGAGAGACAATAAATTATATACTGGTCAGGGAATGTATACGTCGCAAATCGCGTATACTTTTGCAGACGATAAAATCTATCGGGGCGACAGCAATTTTGAGCTTGATGTGCTTTACAACTTTCGTGAAAATGTGATTTATGCCGGGAGCCAATCTTTCTCTACAGATGCACTTTTCCTAGTAGAAGGTGAAATTACGCTGGCACAATTGTTTGCGATCATGTTATCGCTCGACCTGCTCGCCTGAAACCGCTTGGCTTCCGGAGTCCACGACAACTGATTCTTTCTGAGTAGTCGTTTTGAAAAATTTCTTTTGGTTAAAAAGGATGATACCCATACCCACCGTGATAGCCGAATCTGCAACATTGAAAACAGGTCGAAAAAATTGCAGGCGTTCCCCGCCAAAATAAGGCACCCACTCAGGCCAAAAGCTGTCGATGATCGGAAAATAAAGCATGTCGACCACTTTGCCATGTAGAAATCCCGAATATCCACCCTCTGCGGGAAACATGGTCGCCAATTCAGGCGAAAATCGCGGACTGTCGCTGAAGATTACGCCGTAAAAAGCACTGTCTATGACATTGCCGGTTGCCCCAGCCACAACAAGGGAAATGGCAGCAATCAGACCCGTGTGGGCTTTTGACTTTATGAGGCCACGCAAATACCAGGCAAAAAATCCAATGGCAACGATTCGAAAAAGGCTGAGAAAAACCTTACCTGTATCTCCGCCGAATTCCAGCCCGAAAGCCATGCCCGGATTTTCGATAAAATGAATGAAAAACCAATCCGGAAACACCGTGATGGATTCATCCAGGTACATATTGGTCTTCACCCAGATTTTAGAAACCTGATCGACCAATAATACCAAAGCCACCGTGACGATGGCTATGGTTACGCGTTTGCGGTCAAGGGACGGCTTATCGCTTATCCTGTTGTTGTTTTGCTTCAATGCTCAAAGTAGCGTGAGGTACCAATCTTAAGCGTTCTTTGCGGATCAGTTTGCCCGTTTCCCGGCAAACGCCATAGGTTTTGTTCTCAATGCGTCGCATGGCGCTTTCGAGGTGACCGATGAATTTTTCCTGTCTTGAGGCCAATTGTGCAGTCTCTTCGCGTGACATCGTCTCCGAACCATCTTCCATCATTTTGAAGCTGGATGCGGTGTCGTTTGTGCTGTTGTCGTCGGCATATGACAGCGATTGTTTAAGCTGGCGCAAATCTTCCCGCGCTTCCGATAATTTCTTATCAATGAGTTCTCTGAATTCGACCAGTTCGTCGTCCGAATATCTTGTTCTTTCTTCTGTCATTTTATACGCTGATTATATTTTTTGAAGTGTGATGTAGGTTTCCACACCACCTTCCAATTCAATTTCCAATGCTTTATCTCTTGACACATTGGCCACCAGATCCAGCGACCCGGCCAAAGTTTCGGCGCAAATATACTCCAAATTATTGCTGATTGCCTTCTCGATCTCCGCGCGGCTTTCTATTTGAAGTGCAATGCGATCGGTCACTTCCAGTCCGGAATCCTTGCGCAGATTCTGAATCCGGTTCACAAATTCGCGCGCAATTCCTTCTTCACGAAGTGTTTCGCTGATCGTAATGTCAAGTGCGACGGTAAGCTCCCCATCAGACGTAACCAACCAGCCCGGGATGTCTTTTGTGCTTATTTGCACATCTTCCCGCTCGATTTTGATCTCCGTTCCCGATTTTAGGGTTACGTCGATGCTTCCTTCACGCTCTAAAGTCGAAATTTCTTCCTGTCTGAAACCAAGTATTATAGCAGCAATCTCTTTCATATCCTTTCCAAACCGCGGCCCGAGCTGCTTGAAATCCGCTTTGATTTCTTTCACAAGAACACCTTCAGAATCTTTGAGATAATCGATCTCTTTCACATTGACTTCGCTCAGGATGATATCCGCTACGTCGTGAAGTTGCCGTTCAAAAGTGGCATCGATGATCGGAATCATCAGGCGCTGAAGTGGTTGACGGACGCGGATTTTGTTCTGCTTGCGGATGCCCAGTACAAGTGACGTGATGCGCTGGGCAATATCCATGCGGCGTTCAAGGTCCAGATCGATTGCCATTTCTTCCACTTCCGGGAAATTCGCCAGGTGCACTGAATTGACTTCGTGCTGTTTTGTGGCAGCATTCAAATCTTTAAAGAGCCTGTCGGCAAAAAACGGTGCGATCGGTGCGATGAGTATGGCGACCGTATCGAGACATTGATAAAGGGTTTGGTACGCGCAAAGTTTGTCCTGATTGTATTCACCTTTCCAGAAACGGCGGCGACACAGGCGCACATACCAGTTGCTGAGCTCTTCGGTGACAAATTGCTGAATGAGACGTCCGGCACGTGTGGGTTCGAAATCGGCATACGCGGCATCCACCGATTTGGTAAGCGAGTTGAGCCGCGAAATGATCCAGCGGTCTATTTCCGGGCGGGCGGTCACCGGAATACGGGCCTCGCTATGGTCAAACTTGTCCACATTTGCGTAAAGCGAAAAGAACGCATAGGTGTTGTAAAGTGTCCCGAAAAACTTGCGCTGCACTTCTGCGATACCTTCGGCATCGAAGCGCAGATTATCCCAGGGCTGGGCGTTGGTAATCATGTACCAGCGCGTGGCATCCGGACCGTATTTGGTCAGGGTGGAAAATGGGTCCACCGCATTGCCAAGGCGCTTGCTCATTTTCTGGCCTTCCTTGTCAAGTACAAGGCCGTTGGAAATAACCGCTTTGTATGCCACCTGATCAAATGCAAGGGTCGCGATGGCGTGCAGGGTGAAAAACCACCCGCGGGTTTGGTCCACGCCTTCGGCGATAAAATCGGCCGGATAGGCCAGACCCTTGTCAATTTTGTCCTTGTTTTCAAAAGGATAGTGCCACTGGGCATACGGCATGGCCCCGGAATCAAACCAGACATCGATGAGGTCTGTTTCGCGGTGCATGGGTTTGCCTTTCGGCGAAAGCAGCACAATGGCGTCGACGTAATTCTTGTGCAAGTCAAAAGTGTTGTAATTCTCTTTTGACATATCGCCGGGGCTGAAATCAGCCAGGGGATTATTGTCCATCAATCCCGCTTTTACCGCGGCATCGCAATGTTCTTTCAATTCTTCCACGCTCCCAATGCACAGCTCTTCGCTGCCGTCTTCAGTCCGCCAGATCGGGATGGGGATGCCCCAGTAACGCGAGCGAGACAGATTCCAGTCATTGAGATTTTCAAGCCAATTGCCAAAACGACCTGTGCCGGTGCTGGCCGGCTTCCAATTGATGGTCTTGTTGAGTTCGATCATCCGGTCTTTGGCTGCGGTGCTGCGGATAAACCAAGAGTCGAGCGGGTAATAGAGCACCGGCTTGTCGGTGCGCCAACAGTGCGGGTAGCTGTGTTCGTATTTTTCGATGCGAAAGGCTTTGCCTTCTTCCTTGAGTTTGATGGAAATCAACACGTCCACCGATTTTTCGGGAGCTTCGCCGTCTTTGTAATATTCGTTTTTCACGTACTTCCCGCCGAGTTCTTCGCCCAATTGAATGAGGAATTTCCCCTGCAGATCAACGAGCGGCGCGGGGTTTCCGCTTTCATCGGGTACGAGCATGGCCGGCACGCCCGCGGCTTTGGCTACCTGCGCATCGTCCGATCCGAAAGTCGGCGCGATGTGCACCACACCGGTACCGTCTTCCGTGGTTACAAAATCTCCCGGAATCACGCGGAAAGCCTTTTCGGGGTTTTCCATGGGCAAGACGTATGGAAGGAGTTGGTGGTATTCAAAATCCAGCAGTTCCGATCCTTTCACTTTCGTTAAAATGCGAAAAGGGATCTTTTTGCTATCAAGCGTATAATTTTGAAAATCGTCATCGCTTTCGGAAACTAGATACTTGCCGGAAAACTGTTTCCCGACAAGGGCTTCTGCCATGACAACGGCCATTTTCTCACCGGTATATTGGTTGAAGGTTTCCGCAACGGCATAGTCGAATTTCGGATTTACCGCAAGGGCTGTGTTCGAGGGCAATGTCCAAGGCGTGGTGG
>JBBSDD010000296.1:0-4505 GCA_038249755.1 Flavobacteriales bacterium
AGGATAGCCTCATCAATGTATTCCCGGGCTTTGTCGAGTTCTCCACTATTCTTATAGTTATATGCAGAAACGACTTTTGCATTTTGGGCCCAGGCAGAAGTGGATCCCATCGCCACAACAAAGAAAAAATAAATTATACGTTTCATTGGTTTCATTTTATATTCATAAGTGTCATTGAAATCGGCCAAACAACTAAAATTTAAATAATTAGTCGGAATGTCTTTTCAACAGATTTATAACGTTTGGAGCGTTTTGCAAACAGGATGCCAAATCCAAAAATGCAATACGCACCGGGCAAAATTAATGGTTTGTGTATTACTCACAAGATTTTTTTTTATGATGCCGCTTGAATCAAACGAATACCGACAACTGAACACTATTTTATCATGATTTACCAAAAAAAAACCCTGCAAAATTTTGCAGGGTCTTTGATTTCGAATGCAGAAGTGTCTATTCTTCTGAGAGACCATCGGGTTCAACATCGTTGCTGTCATCACTTTCATCAGAATCCAAATTCGCATCGGCATTCATTATATTTCCATCGGCATCAAGCTCCGGATCAGCAGTAATCGCTACGGCCGATTCTGAAAATTCAACCTTGGCCACAGCGGCTATTTCATCGTTGTTGCGCAGGTTTATTAGTCTCACACCTTGCGTGGCGCGCCCCATAACACGGAGTTCGGCCACACTCATCCGAATGGTCAAGCCACTCTTGTTGATAATCATCAGGTCGTCCGAATTAATCACGGATTTGATGGCAATCAAAGCTCCGGTCTTTTCGGTTATGTTCAGGGTTTTAACACCTTTCCCTCCTCTATTGGTGATCCGGTAATCGTCTACCAAACTGCGTTTTCCATATCCCTTTTCAGAAACGACCAAAACATTGGTTTCCGGATCGTTGATACAAATCATTCCGATCACTTCGTCATCTGCCGATTCCAATGTCACACCGCGCACACCCTGAGAATTTCTTCCCACTGCGCGTACTTTATTTTCGTTAAAACGGATCGCCTTGCCGCTTTTCTTCGCAAGAATAATCTCAGACGAACCTGTGGTCAAACGTGCCTCGAGCAACTGATCGCCATCCTTGATCGTGATGGCGTTGATACCATTGGTACGCGGACGCGAATAAGATTCGAGAGATGTTTTCTTTACAATGCCATTTTTGGTGGCCATGATCACATAATGGTTATTGATGTAATCGACGTCCTTCAAATCATTTACATTGATATAGGCCATTATTTTATCATCTGCCTCAATGTTGATCAGGTTTTGAATCGCCCGACCTTTGGACGCTTTTGATCCCTCCGGAATTTCGAATACCCGCATCCAGAAACATTTTCCCTTTTCGGTAAAAATGAGGAGATAGTTGTGGTTTGTTGCCACAAAAAGGTGCTCAAGGAAATCTTCATCACGCGTGGTGCTGCCTTTTGAGCCGACCCCACCCCTGCTTTGAGTTTTGTATTCGATGAGCTGCGTACGCTTGATATATCCAAGATGTGATATGGTAATCACCACTTCTTCGTCAGCGATCAGATCTTCGATACTCATTTCATTGGCCGAGTATTCGATTTCTGAGCGGCGCTCATCGCCATATTTTTCCCGGATTTCGGTGAGTTCGTCCTTGATTATCTGCATTCGCAATTCAGGACTGTCCAAAATTGATTTTAAATAATCGATGAGTTTCATCAATTCTGCATGTTCTTCGCGAATTTTGTCGCGCTCCAGACCAGTGAGTTTTTGCAAACGCATATCCAGAATCGCCCGTGCCTGAATTTCCGACAAGCCAAACTGTTCCATCAGGCCATTTCGGGCGTCCTCCGGCGTACTGCTTGCGCGAATCAGGCTGATCACCGCATCAAGATTGTCCAATGCAATGAGCAAACCGTCCAGAATGTGCGCGCGCTCTTCCGCTTTTCGCAATTCGTATTGTGTGCGTCGGACCACCACGTCATGTCTGTGCTCGACAAACAGCTCAATCATCTTTTTCAGATTGAGCATCACGGGCCTTCCTTTTACCAGTGCAATGTTATTTACCGAAAAGGAACTCTGAAGCGCTGTGTACTTAAAAAGTTTGTTCAACACCACATTTGGGATGGCGTCGCGCTTGAGTTCATATACGATGCGCATTCCGTTTCTGTCGGATTCATCGCGCAAGTCGCTGATGCCTTCGATTTTCTTGTCATTGACCAGGTCGGCGGTCTTTTTAATCATCTCCGCCTTGTTAACCTGATAAGGTATTTCGGTGACGATGATCGCTTCTTTGCCTTCGCGAATTTCTTCAAAAGACACCCGGGCGCGTTGAACGATCCGTCCGCGACCGGTTTCAAATGCAAGTTTTACACCTTCATATCCATAAATAATTGACCCTGTCGGAAAATCAGGTGCTTTCACATACTCCATCAATCCGGCTACATCAATATCGTTGTTCTCAATATATGCCACAGTGGCATTGATTACCTCAGTGAGGTTGTGCGGTGGCATATTTGTTGCCATTCCGACAGCAATCCCACTGGCTCCGTTCACCAAAAGGTTTGGAATCCTGGAAGGCAACACCGTTGGTTCGGTGAGGGAATCATCAAAATTATTCTGGAAATCAACCGTTTCCTTGTCGAGATCGGCCAGCATTTCTTCCGCGATTTTGCGTAAGCGCGCCTCTGTATACCTCATCGCTGCTGGGCTGTCGCCATCCACGGAGCCAAAGTTTCCCTGTCCGTCTACGAGCGGATATCGCAATGACCAATCCTGGGCCATGCGCACCATTGTGTCATATACCGACGAATCGCCGTGAGGGTGATATTTACCAAGCACCTCCCCGACTATCCGGGCAGACTTTTTGTAGGGACGATTAGACAATACGCCAAGATCCAACATTCCATATAAGACCCTTCTGTGTACTGGTTTAAGACCGTCTCTCACATCGGGTAGTGCGCGCGATACGATTACGGACATCGAATAGTCGATGTACGCCGAGCGCATTTCATCTTCAATATTTATAGGAATGATTTTTTCTCCTTCTGCCATTCTGTGTATGATTTTGGATTTTTGTACGGTTTTTGTACCGCTTTTTGCGAAAGCCCGAAAGTACTCATAAAGCAAGCTTTGTGCACTACAATGAGATCGCTAATTTTCAACAAAAACGTGTGGAAGAAAAGAGTTGCAAATGATCGCTCATCCCTCCCACTCAACTTAAATTTGAAAAAAACGTTATTCAGAGTAACTTCGGTTAGTTTTTACTAATTTCATAGCATAATCATTTAATAAGAAAAGGAAACACATGGAAGCAAAATTCTCGCCCCGTGTTAAGGACGTAATCAGTTACAGTCGGGAAGAAGCTCTTCGGTTGGGTCATGATTTTATAGGCGTGGAGCACCTGTTGTTGGGAATCATTCGCGAAGGCGAAGGCACGGCCATACAAATCATGAAAAATCTGGGCGTCAGCCTGAAAGAACTTCGCCGGGTGGTGGAATCATCCACCCGTGCGGCATCTGTGAAGTCAGGAAATCTTGGAAATATTCCGCTTGTAAAACAGGCGGAAAAGGTTTTGAAAATCACTTACCTCGAAGCCAAGTTGTTTAAGAGCCCCACTATTGGAACAGAACATTTATTACTTAGCATTTTGAAAGATGAAGACAATGTGGCGACACGTGCGCTGCTAAAATTTAATATGGATTACGAAACAGTACGTTCGGAACTCGAGACCATGCACTCTTCTGAAGATGCCCGACTTCCGCAATCGCCCAGAGCCGAATTTCCCGGCCCCAACGATGACGAAGATGAAGACCTGGGAGGCAGCACTTTCTCAGGCGGCACTGCGGGGGCCCGAAAACCGACTGATTCCAAATCAAAAACGCCGGTACTCGATAATTTCGGTCGGGACCTTACCAAAATGGCCGAGGAAGACAAACTCGACCCCATTGTAGGTCGTGAAAAGGAAATCGAACGCGTTTCGCAGATTCTGTCGCGTCGCAAGAAAAACAATCCGGTGCTCATTGGTGAGCCTGGGGTTGGTAAATCTGCCATCGCGGAAGGCCTCGCTCTTCGAATCGTTCAAAGAAAAGTATCACGCGTTTTATTTGACAAACGAATCGTATCACTGGATGTGGCTTCGCTTGTGGCTGGCACGAAATACCGCGGTCAGTTTGAAGAGCGTATGAAAGCAGTGATGAACGAATTGGAAAAATCTCCGGACGTCATTCTTTTTATCGACGAAATCCACACCATTGTGGGTGCCGGCGGTGCAAGCGGATCTCTGGATGCGTCCAATATGTTTAAACCAGCCCTCGCCCGCGGGGAAATCCAGTGCATCGGAGCCACCACCCTTGATGAATACCGACAGTACATCGAAAAAGATGGGGCGCTGGAACGACGTTTTCAAAAGGTGATTGAAATTGCTCCATCTATTCTAAAACAAGAATCAAAAGATAAACTTTACGAATACGCACTTCGTATTGCACACCACGTAAATTATAGTAACGCTGGAACAGTTGAGTTTTTAGTGGACA
>JBBSDD010000297.1:0-4494 GCA_038249755.1 Flavobacteriales bacterium
GGTAGAAACGAGTATTGATGGATTTAAAACCATGATCACAGCGGTGATCATCCTCATTCTTGCCTGGTCGCTCGCTGCGGTCACTGAAGAGATGCATACAGCTGATTATCTAGCCCAGCTGGCCACAGGCAATATCGCTGCCTGGACAATCCCGGCCATCACTTTTCTTATTTCAGCAGTCGTGTCATTTTCCACAGGTTCCGCCTGGGGCACAATGGCCATCGTTTATCCGCTGATGCTTCCGCTTACGTGGCAACTTTCGATCACAACTGGTGCAGATCCCGAAATGGCCATGGCACTGTTTTACAATGTCACATCCTGTGTGCTGGCAGGTGCCGTGTTGGGCGATCACTGTTCGCCTATTAGCGATACGACCATATTGAGTTCCCTTTCCACGCAATGCGATCACATCGAACACGTTCGTACCCAAATGCCTTACGCCGTTGCGGTTGGCCTGGTAGCCGTGGTTCTCACCACTGCCACTGCTGCTTTATCTATTCCCTGGTATTTGAGTTATCCGGTCGGTATTGCTTTGCTCATTGGTATTGTGCGCCTTTTCGGCAAAACCGTTCCCGGAAGCAACATCACTGTCTGATTCCGACATGACCAGCGCCGGGAGCAGGGTGAGGTCAAAAAGCAAAGCAAATATAAGTGTGAGTGTTACAAAGAGGCCAATGAAAAAAGTGCTTTGAAATGTGCTAAAACACAGAGATATAAAGCCCCCGAAAATAATCAAACTTGTGAGTATCATCGCTTTTCCTGTATGTACAAAGGCGTTTTTCATCGATTCCTTTTTGGAAAAACCTTTCGATAATTCAAGCCTGAATCTGCTCAACAAGTGAATGGTATCATCAACAGCAATTCCAAATGCAATTGTAAAAATGATGCTGGTACTCATTTTTAGATCTATTCCCGTGGCTGACATGATGGCCGAAACGGCGAGCAGGGGCAATAAATTGGGGATGAGCGCATAGACCACCATGGAAAATGAGCGGAACATCAAACCCATAATCACTGCGATCAACAAGATTGCTACACCAAGTCCTTTCGCAAGGCTCAAAGCAATATTTTGATTGGTACGGTCAATAAGGGTGCCTGTTCCCGTAATTTCAATGTCGAAATTGGCATCCAGTTTTTCAGCCGCAATAAATGCCATAAGTTCGCTGTTTTTTCGCTCGAATTCCTGCGCTCCCCAATCACCCACCCGCCCAAAAATACGCCCGTACCTCCCGCTTTCGTCCAGCACAATATCCATCTTCCCCGTTTTTCGAATGCGCTCCATGTCGCGAATATTCGATCTCCAGGCAACAGCGTCTGTTGGAAGGCGGTAAAAAGCATTCCGACCTGCATTGCCCGAACGGTTAATTTCTTTTACGAAAGTGATCGGTGATGTGAGTGCTTTGGCGCCGTAGAAGTTTTTCAAATAGACTTCCAGTTTTTCTATTTGAACCAGATTTTCAGGAGTGAGAATGTCGGTTTCATCATTCTTTATTTTGAATCCGATTTCAAAGGGGCGCACACCAGAAAAGTAGTCGTCGAAAAAAGTAAAGTCTTTGCGCAACTTTTCTCCTGGGCGAAGGTCTTCCAAAAGAAAATTGTTCATACCCAACTGACTTGTAAATCCAATAAAAATGACCGCTAAGATTCCCGATATGAGATAAATTTTTCGCCTGTGACGGACAATGGGCAAAAAGGATTTTTGAAGCAGCCGTTCCCAAATGCTGTTTTTGGAATGGGCCAGTGTTTTTGAAGGAATTGGGGAAAGCACGAGCCAGGCCGGCATCAAGGTAATACATATGACAAAAGCGGCGAGTACACCGGCTGCCGTGAGCAAACCGAATTCCTGTAGAGCTGGAATACCCGTAAAATACAATGAAGCAAACCCTATGGCTGTAGTTATGCTTGTGAGCAAAGTGGCCAATCCGGTATCAAAAACCATTTCTTTGAGGGCCGCCATTTTGTCCAAACCCCGGCGCAAGTCTTCAAGATATCTGGCGTAAAGGTGTACGGCATCGCTCATGCCGACTACGAATATCACGGGTGGCAACATGGTGAGGAGAAGACTGATTCCTCTGCCAGATAAATTGAGAATTCCGATACTCCAGACCACAGCCAGCAATACCGTGGAAAGAGGGATTAAAACCCCACGAAAACTTCGAAATACAGCATACAACAACCCGATGATAAATATCAACGAGATGCCCATAAACAAGGCAAATTCGTTTTGAATTTTTTTAATGTACACCACCTGTCCCAATGACCTGCCAGCCAAATGAATTCCGTCAAATTCATATTTTGCAAGCACGGCATTGAGGGCTGTGGCCAGGGTATCACTTTTGTTTTTGCTGAGTTCACTTTTGGTTGCGAGGATGATACTGACCGCCCCGGTATCTCTCGAAAAAATATTGCTGATCAAAGAAGGATCGTTGAAAACGCGGAGGGAGTCTCTTTCCCGGTTTCCCGAAAGGAGGGGCCTTTTGAAGAGGGCACCCGTGAGCGGTTCACGAACTGGATAGCTGATATTGGTGGGTGATGTGACATTTTCCACGAAGGGAATCTCCGCAAGGTCGGCTGTGAGTGATTCTACCTTTTGGAGAAATCCTGGATCAAATGCCCCGGAATATGACACCAATCCAATGAGCACAAAATCGTTGTCCGTACCGAACACATCTTTGTGGTTTTCGAAATACTGTGTGGCTGCTTCGTCAGGTTTGAAAAACTTATCGAAATTGTAATCGAAAAAGGTGTCCTTCAGCGTCGAACCGAGCCAAATGGAAATTGCACCAATTACAATCAGGACATAAATGGCGCGGGTTTTTTGCATGGATGCGAAAGTCGTTCAAAAAACCCCAAAAAGACATGAATGTTGAATAAATATTGCGAATAATCATTGGCCAGCCTCTTACTGAAAAGGACCACACAGTTTATCGCAAAAAAAAAGCCCGACGATTTACGCCGGGCTTTTTGAATACGCAAATTTGAATATTACTTCTCTTCTTTTACTTCTTCGAAGTCTACATCGGTCACTTCCTCGTCTGCTTTGCCGTTTTCTTGTCCGGCATCGTTTCCTGGAGCACCTTGTTGTTGCTGGCCTGCGCCGTACATTTCTGCCGAAGCAGCCTGAAATACGGTGTTGAGTTTCTCCATTCCGCTTTCGATGGCAGGAATGTCCTGTGCCTCGTGGGCTTTTTTGAGTTCAGCCAGCGCATCTTCAATGGGCTGTTTTTTGTCAGCGGGAATCTTGTCTCCAAAGTCTTTCAATTGTTTTTCCGTTTGGAAAATCAATGAATCGGCTTTGTTGAGTGTTTCCACGCGATCTTTGGCCAGTTTGTCAGACTCTGCATTGGCTTCAGCCTCTTGTTTCATCCGTTGGATTTCCTGATCGGTCAATCCGCTGGACGCCTCAATCCGAATGCTTTGTTCTTTGCCAGTAGCTTTGTCTTTGGCCGATACATGCATGATTCCATTTGCGTCGATATCAAATGCCACTTCAATTTGCGGCATACCGCGCGGTGCTGGTGGAATGTCTGCAAGCTGGAACCGTCCAATCGAACGATTGCCCGCCGCCATTGGGCGCTCGCCTTGCAATACGTGAATGTCTACAGAAGGTTGATTGTCTGAGGCAGTTGAGAAAGTTTCCGACTTTTTGGTTGGAATAGTTGTATTGGCGTCGATGAGTTTGGTGAACACACCACCCATGGTCTCGATTCCGAGCGACAAAGGCGTAACATCAAGCAACAATACATCTTTTACTTCTCCGGTCAAAACACCACCTTGAATCGCTGCTCCGATAGAAACCACTTCATCTGGATTTACACCTTTTGAAGGCTCTTTCCCGAAGAAGTTTTTCACGGCTTCCTGCACAGCGGGAATTCGGGTTGAACCACCAACGAGAATGACTTCGTCGATATCCGACTTGCTCAAACCAGCTGCTTTAAGCGCTTTTTCGCAAGGTTCAATTGTTTTTTTGATCAGGTGATCGCAGAGTTGTTCGAATTTCGAACGGCTCAGTGTTTTTACAAGGTGTTTTGGCACCCCGTCGATCGGCATGATGTAAGGAAGGTTGATTTCGGAAGAAGCCGTGCTCGACAATTCGATTTTGGCTTTTTCAGCAGCATCTTTCAGACGTTGCAGCGCCATAGGATCTTTGGAAAGATCAACGCCATTGTCTTTTTTGAATTCATCTACCAACCAGTCGATAATGATGTGGTCGAAGTCATCTCCTCCGAGGTGGGTATCCCCATCTGTTGAGAGTACTTCAAATACGCCGTCGCCAAGCTCGAGGATTGACACGTCATGTGTTCCACCACCGAGGTCAAAAACAACCACTTTTACATCTGACGCTTTTTTGTCAAGACCATATGCCAAAGCTGCGGCTGTAGGTTCATTGATGATCCGTCGCACTTTCAGACCGGCAATTTCGCCTGCTTCTTTGGTAGCCTGACGTTGTGCATCGTTAAAGTATGCAGGCACAGTAATAACGGCTTCAGTTAC
>JBBSDD010000298.1:0-4466 GCA_038249755.1 Flavobacteriales bacterium
GTACGCAATGTACGCGTTCATTTTTAACCGACATTCATATTAAACAATGCACTTAAAGCAGGTCACCGAAAGCCATTCTTTCCTTCCCCTGCTCCTCTGTCTTTTATTATTGTGAAATATCCATAATTTCAACGATCCAATCCATTCACTCGGCATCCTTCTCCATGTATTACAGTTGGCCTCCAAAATAAATCTGGAGGTTGCATCCGTTGGTTGTCTGATTTAAATGTAATTAACTCAAGTTTCGCACGTCACTTTTGCGTTCTTCGGTTGTGAAAAACTCCCAGGAGCCCCGTAGGTGTGATCTTCGTAGGCCCAAAGGGCCGTAATGGGGTCTTGGTTTTACCGCCAGCGCAGGGCATTTGAAAAGGAGAAAGCTTTACCCCGGCGGTTCGTAATCGGGTGATTTGAATAAATAGTTTGAAGTATGCTTTTCCTTCTTTGCCACTGGCAGGGTCGAAAGGACCACTGCCAGGGCAGTGTTGAAAATTTAATAGCTCGAGTCCCGCCCCTGCTACAAATAAATGATGTGCGAAACTTGTGTAATTAAATTTCGGCTATAAACAATTCAAACTATGAATAATTCCTCATTTTCGAATATGCATTTGTGGAATGGCATGAAGGTAAACTCTGGTTTCAGACTGAAAAAGGAAAAGGAAGTATCGTTCAAATGTTGATTCCGATATTTTAAGGCCTCAGCAACTTCTCCAAAGATTGTGTTACTTTTATAAACATCAACCCAAAAGTGATTTATAAATTTAAATCAATGAGTACATTTAAAAAAGGCGACAAGGTGAGCTGGAAATGGGGGAACGGAATGGCCCATGGTCAAATCAAAAGCCTGTTTAACAAAAAAACCACCCGAAAAATAAAAGGAACAGAAGTCGTTAAAAACGGGAGTGCCGAAAATCCGGCGCTTTACATCGTTTTGGAAGACAATGCCCGCGCCTTGAAACTGTCCAGCGAAGTCGAAAAACAATAAGCATTTAAGCTTTCCGTAAACGTGGCGTTGGAAAATATCCTGCTCAATGGAGCAAACAACAAATAATACCCTCAGAAGAAACACCCTTTTATAACTTTTCGCATTGAAAATCAATGTTCGGGATGTAACCCGAAAAAATCCTGTTCATTTAATACCCACTTAACACCACGCATCAATTGGCTTTCGTATTTTGCGGCAAATAACCAGGTTTGAAACCGCTTACATTTTTAATGCTCTTATTGCCTATCTGCGCTTTCGGTCAAAACGATCCGGCTGGCGCCCGTGCTGCCGGAATGGCGCATGCAGGACTCACATTTACCGATATTTGGAGCATCTATCAAAATCAGGCGGGTCTGAGTCAAATCGAGGCGCCCACCGCTGGTGCGTTTTATGAAAACCGTTTCCTCATCAGTGAGCTCGCTTTCGCCGGATTTGCTGCCGCCACACCACTGGGCGAAGGAGCCATTGGAATAAGCTACAGCGGATTTGGTTATTCCGTGTACCGCGAAAGCAAGGTCGGATTGGCGTATGGATTGAAATTGGGTCAAAGGCTCTCGGCAGGCGTACAACTCAACTATCAGCACATCCGAATCAACGCCGAAAATTATGGCAGCCGCGGCGTGCTCACAGCCGAAATGGGCTTGCAGATGAAACTCTCGGAAAGGGTAACTGCCGCAGCCCATCTTTACAATCCCACCCGCGCCAAACTTGACGATTTCAACGACGAGCGACTGCCCACTGCCATCCGCCTGGGCGTGGGTTATCAGGTGAGCGATGAAGTACTGCTGGCCGCAGAAGCTGAGAAAGATATTGATCAAACTGCCCTTCTCCGTGGCGGACTAGAATACCATCCGGTAGAAATTTTCTACCTGCGCGTCGGAGCTTCCACGGCACCAAATCTCTTCACTTTCGGTTTGGGTTTCGCCTTTGAGCAATTCCGGTTCGACATGGCTGCTTCTTATCACAGCCTGCTTGGCTACTCGCCCCAAGCCTCTCTGACTTACCAACCGGGCAAAAAATGAGACGCCCATGGCTCATCCTTTTGTTCCTGGCCATGGGGTTTTTGGCCACAGCCCAACCCGGTTCCGACCTCGACCGCACCTCCATCATCGAGCAGCGTATCGAACAAATCGCTGAAGCAGCTGAAGATGAAAACCTGGATTACAATACCCTGTTTGAACAACTTTCGATCTACTTCGACTTCCCACTCAACCTGAATGCGGCTTCGGCCGAAGACATGTACAGCCTTGGGCTGTTGTCCAACTTTCAGGTAATCCAATTTATGGAGTACCGCCGGGAATACAATCAATTACTCAGCATTTACGAGCTTCCGCAAATCGCTGGATGGGATGCTGCAAGTGCAGACCTCATCGCCCCATTTGTGGTGGTAAAGCCCGTCATGGAACGTGAAAGAATTACTTTCGAAAGCTTGCGGAAATACGGAAAACATGAAGTCGTGGTGCGCTGGCAGCGGATTTTGGAAGATCAGGCTGGCTATGCACCCATCAGTCCGGAAGAACTCGCTGATCGGCCAAATGCACGATACCTCGGATCTCCCGAAAAACTTTTCATGCGTTACAGATACCGTTTTGGCGACCGCATCAGCTTCGGATTCACCGGAGAAAAAGACAACGGAGAGGAATTTTTTCAGCGCACCCAAAAACAAGGGTTCGATTTTTATTCCGCCCATCTCTTCCTCAAAGATTTTGGTCGGTTGCAAAAACTGGCTGTTGGTGATTATCAGGCACAGTTCGGCCAGGGCCTTACGTTCTGGTCAGGATTGGGCTTTAACAGGAAAAGCTCTTTCACCACGAGTATCGCCCAATCGGGAAGGGGCATTACGCCTTACACGTCCATCAACGAAAACCTGTTTCTCCGGGGCGGCGCGGCCACAACCAACCTCGGTAAATTTACGCTCACCGGATTTTATTCGGGCAAATTCATTGATGGAAATATTGTAGCAGCTGCAAACGACAGCCTGGATCTTGTGGAACAGGAACTCGTGGTAAGTTCATTTCAGGAAAGTGGATTTCATCGTACACAGGGAGAATTTGACGACAAAAACGCCATATTTCAGCAGCATTATGGCGGAAATCTGGGTTACCGCAACACCAATCTTCAACTCGGATTCACGGCTGTACACACGGAAGTGGATGGAGGCCTCGACCGGAGCCTGCAAGCTTACAGCCAATTCAGAGCCAATAGTTCGGCAAACAGTGCCATGGGTGGGGATTATACCTGGAAAGTACGCAACTTTTTATTTTTCGGAGAAACGGCCAGAAGTGCGAATGGAGCTATTGCCACCCTCAACAGCGTCAACATCAATATGGCTTCAAGGCTCAGCATCAACGTGACGCAACGTTATTATGCCCCGGATTTCCAACCGGTGGCCTCTATTGGATTTGGCGAAGGTTCACAGGTGGAAAATGAATCAGGCGTTTATCTCGGAGCGGAATTCAGACCCTTCAAAAAATGGAAGGTCAACGTCTTTTTTGATCAGTTTAAATTCCCGTGGTTGCGATTTCAGGTGGATGCACCCTCTTCCGGGTACGATTTTCTCGCCCAATTGGATTATCAGCCGAGCAGCCGGCTTTCGGTATACCTGCGCTACCGCGACCGAAACCGACAAATTAACACCCGAGAGGATTTTGGAAGCCCGGATTTTTTGGTCGATAATCCCCGAAGAAACCTGCGTTTGAACTTTTCCTACAGGGCCACAAATCAGATCAGATTGCGCTCGCGTATCGAAGTTTCGGAAAGTGGTCGGGGTGACGAGCCGGTGGCGCGCGGCTTTCTTATCTATCAGGATTTCCTGTACGATTTCACGAAAGTGCCGCTCTCATTTACCATGCGATATGCCTTGTTTGACACGGACGGATACGATGCCCGACTTTACGCTTACGAAAATGACGTCTTATACTTCTTCTCCATTCCGGCGCACAGCGGTCGGGGCACGCGGGTCTACGCCATGTTGAAATACGAACTGGGAAGAAATATCGACATTTGGCTGCGCTGGGCACAATTCTATTACACCGACCGCAATGAGGTTGGTACAGGTCTCGAAGCCATCAACGGAAACACCCGGAGCGATGTGCGGGTGCAGATGCGCTGGACGTTTTAAAGGCTCACTTTAGGGATTGCAATTTCAACTGGCTTTCTTCCCCGATAATGATTTTGCAAGCATTACATAGCATTGTATTTCATCTGTGTTGGCAAAGAAACGTTCGTTTCAAAAAATCTATTTTCTTTCACTGCGACGTGGTTTATATTTTGCATTGCGAAGCGTTCTCACCAAAGGTAAATATGCGCAACCTTTAGGTGAAAACCAGAAATTGCACGTAAACTATACATCTCACAAATCACCAAAGTTTTACACCTTTATATATGAACACCTACAGCATCTACACAGAAAAATAATCGAATAAACGCTGACTCGTTTATTGGAGGCAACGTTTCATAATTAACCTTTAAACCTCCATAAAAA
>JBBSDD010000299.1:0-4463 GCA_038249755.1 Flavobacteriales bacterium
AAGGTGAGGGGCCAGATATCTATAATGGGAAAATCAAAATACACAATCACCATCCAAAGCAGACCTCCAAGAATCCATGCCCCCAGTGAAAAAGGAAGTGCCATGCGGACCATTTTGGGCGTGGTGGTGTGAAGCGCTTTCAGCAAGTGAGACCACCCGCGCACGCTGTGGCAGCCTATAAAATAAAGTGCAAAAGCCAGCAAGAGCGGCAGCATAAGTCCTGATAAGATCACAAAAGTTGTGATAGCCCAAATCTTTAAATTCGCATGGCGTATCAACCAACCTGTCCAGAAAAGTCCCAAAACAGAAACCATCAGTAAGGGTGTTTGATAGGATGCCAGGACATTCGATAAAGTTTCGGCACCGTAAGCACTAAGGAAATATTCCATATCAGCATAATGGCCGAAAAGTATAGTACCCAGCACAGAAATTCCCCAAAGTCCGGATTTGAACGCGCTGAAAGACTGCCAGTCGCGGAGGTCGGTCTCTCCAAAATGCCAGGCGGAGTATAGCAGAAAAATAATGAGTCCCAAAGTTGGCGATATCCACCAAAGGCCGGCGATTGCAGCAACGAGCAGCAGGTATTTTGATACAAATCCAATCAGGGGTTTCCATGAAATTCTTTTTCCAAGGGAAACCCAATGATCAACTGCGCCATGCGGAATGCCGGGAAATATGAGTCCGGCCAGCAAAAACCAGGGCCCACCTGAGGTTACAGTATTCGGGGCGAATGCATTGAGGATTAAAAATACAAGCGTGATGGCGACAACTGCGATTTCGGGCCGTGTGATTTTAAGTTTTGACTTTGAATGAACAGGACTTTTAATTCCGATACCCAATGTCTGTTGAGCCAAAGCACGCAGGAAAGGGAGGTAGGGGAGTATCGCCAGAATGCGAACCTCCTGCCAGATATTGGTTTTTTCATCCAGAAACCGGAGTACGTTACTGGTGCGGCTCCGCTGGAAGAGCTGTTGGAATATTTTTTTCCCCAGATGTGGTCTGTCGCTAAGCACGCGCATCAGGAGCCTGTCGTAAAAGCCAGCCCTTAGCGCGTGATGGGCTGTTGGTAAGGGTTTATTTTCCAAAAGGGCGGACGCGGTATTTTCTGCGTGCGTTGCCATGTGCTTGAATGCGTATCCCGTTGTGCTTTTTACCGCCCCTGCGCGGGTGCCGATAGGGATTACGCGTAAATTTTCAGGATGGAAGCGCTTTTTTGGATTTAGAGCCAGGGTCATGGGTATTCTGCCTGTTTCTACTTCAAGGATTTCATATTCACCCGCTTTCGCGGAAATATAAGGAGACAGGATCGCGGCTGCATCTTTTTCATTCAGGCAGGTTGCGCCAAAGCGTGTGAGTTCTATCAACGCTTCGCTCTTTGAAGTGGGCAGGGTATAAATGAATTGGGACGCTTCACCCTGTGGCACATTGAAATCCATGAGTGTGCAGGTTTCAGGGTCAAATTTTTGACTGGCACGAACGCGGTATCCCACGAATGATTGCCACAGCCAATCGCCCTGACTGCGTATGGTTGAAGACTCCTCCCGGGAAAAAGGTCTGGAATCAAAAATGTGTTTTGAGCGGTACTCCTGATCACCACACCATACCGAGGCAAATTGAGCAGCGGAAGTTACATCGCGGCCGGTTCCTTTGAGCCAGTCCACAGACGGGTGATTTTGCAATGGGGGCATGACCTTCTGGTAAAAATCCAGACTGCGGATTTGTGCATAACGATAGGGCTGTATGTGTTCCGTTCTACCAAGTCCGTTGTCCACCTTGCTCCAAACATGGGTTACCACATCGGAATGTGCGCGGATCAACTCGTCCTTTTCATCCGTCCAGAAACACCACGTGCGGTCATTAGAAACTTTTGCGTCCGGCTCTACAACCAGAACGCGATGCCGATCGAGCCAGCCCTTGCGCCGCATGGCGTCCAGGAGCAGGAGACCAGCACCACCTGCACCGAGTAAGATCGCGTCATACGTTTCTTCGTGAGGCATGAATTCAATTTTTGAAGGCAAAAACCCAAAAAAAATAGCCCCTGATGCTGCTCAGGGGCTATTTTCAGAGCATGAAAATTACTATAACTTATTTCGCATAAGCGACTTCGTCGACGGTGCCATCGCTCATGGCAATGCCGTATATCACCAATCCGAAACCAATCTTGTTTACGGCATCAGCGAGGTTGTAAAACAGGTCGACGTTAGAAGCTTCCAATCCCAGACCAACGTTTAGCCAACCGCCAGGCATGCACATGTATCCAATGGGGTAAATAGCCCATCCTACAAGCACAAACCACGCAAGCGTGCGCACACCGCGCACCACCACCGGATTGCCGCTTTTGTCGGCGAGCTGTTTTACTTCACCAAACCACGCGGTGTAGAGTATGTATGCATAACCTACAGTTGATATTACACCCCAGGTAACGCTGTGTGCAGTAGAACCATCGGTAAAGGCTTCGCCAATGTATCCTGCTACGAGCATTAATACAGAGAAGAAAATCAATTTCCACAACAGGGAGAGTTTTGCGCCAGCCGCTTTGGTGAGCAAATAAAATTCCACACACATCAATGGGACTGTAAGTGTCCAGTCGATGTAGCGCAGCACAGTAGGGTTTTCTCCAGTTGCGGTATAATAGTCGCGCATGTAGTAATAGTGCACGGCAGCAATACCAGTAATCAGCCCGGAGACGAGCATAGAAGTTTTCCATTTTCCTTTTACACGGCTTCTTTCGAAAAAGAAAAAAACAGAGGCAGCAAGCATGGCCATAAAACCGACGAAAAATGTGAATGCAACTGGATCATCAACGGGAATGACCACAATGTCGAGAAGAATTGATTTCATAAGTTAACTTTTTTTAAGATTTAAAGATTCCAAACAAAACAAGACTTGGGAAAAAAAGTTTTGGCCACATCAAAATATTTTTTTTTCAAATTGTCAAATCAGGGCTCATATAGGATATCATGCGGTAGGAAAAAAACACATAAAAGCTTAGTTTTAAGACTGTCTTATGCGCCAGCTTTTTTTGATGGTATAACGGCACGTTATGCGCTAACCGTTACGAAAAAATTTTTAGTTGGTTCCAAATTTCTCAAATTTGCGACAAAACAATAGGGGGGACGAGCAACCGGAGGGTTGGTAAAAAGTCGATTTGTTAACAAGAAAGCTATCCTCAAGGTCGTCAGAATCCAGACTCAAATCTGTATTGTGCGGTGATTTGATGAGCTTAAAACGTGTATGATTGGGGTTCATGAGAATCCTGCTTTTGCAAGGAGCTCTTAAATGTGTTTGCGCGCGCAGATCAAGCACATTTTGGCTTGCCTTGAATTATTTAACATGCGTAAGGTTGCACTCCGCTTTTCGGCAAATGGAAGTCGCGCAGATGTGCGGTAATTTATTGAAGAAATACAAATGGTTTATAGATTCGACGAAGCCAATGAAAGCCAAAATATTTACGCAAAAGAGAATGCCATATGTTATAATGTCAAGTGGATTCCGCAAAATTCAATCGATGGTTAAGCTTTTTTGCCGGATCGGGATAAAACGGCTCCGATGATAAGGATCACCGCCGAAATGATCAATGGGGTCCAGTCGGCTTTACTCACGGCAATATCCGCCCCCAGTATGCTAAAGGATTCTGAGTCGTTCATGGCCTCAAGGCCAAAAATCACTACGCCGACAATACCCAATACGAGCAAAATAATTCCTACAATTCTCATGGTTATTTAAATTTGGTTGGAAAAACCACATAAACGCAAGAAGTGTTCCTGACCAATTTATTAGAATTCATAAAATGCAATCTGCTGACAGTGAATATTAAATTGGTGCCAGCGAAAGGGTGCCATCAAGCATCCAAACGCTAGGTGAGGGGACTTCTTTTCCCAATCTCGGAAATGAAAACCTATTGTTGTTCGGTTGAGCTGTATCTTTAATACCTGTAGATTTCATAACCTATCGAAATTATCGCGAATCATATCATTGACTGCGTACAGGGCCAACTCCGCCTTGTGGACTACATGTGCGGCATTTTCCCTCAGCTCACTTCCCGCAAAGGGGTCAAGAAAGCTTTTAAAAAAGGGCGCATCTATTTGAATGGCTTCGTGGTGGAAGGCAGCAGATACGCCCGGGTAGGAGATATGATATCACTGATCAGGCTGCTTCCCGAGCGGGTATACCAGCGGAATTTGCAAATTGTTTTTGAAGACGACTATCTGGCGTTTTCAGCTGAAGCGCGGCTCGAGGAGGGCGAACCCTACGACATCTTGCGCGGGATGTTCGGCAATTTCGAGCTGTCGTACACCTTCGGCGACGAACGCGACTTTGTGTTGCGCCGCACCACCTACCAAGACCACGACGTGTACCTCTACCCGCTGACGTTTTCAGCTGCCGAGGTGCGCGCGCTGTTAGAAGATATCTTGAAAGAGGCCAACCACCTACGCCAAAAGCCTGCGTTTTACAACAGTCTG
>JBBSDD010000300.1:0-4451 GCA_038249755.1 Flavobacteriales bacterium
AATCCAACGTGCGATCAGGTGAACGTGAAAACTGCCATGATTGGATATGCACAGGTCAACATTTTTGATGCAACAGGTCGAATGGTGGCTCAAACCAGCGTTCAATTGAATGGACAAATCTTTGCTTATGACGTGGCCAGTCTTGAAAATGGATTTTACACGTTACAAATGACAACCGAAAATCAAGTAGCTGTTCAGAAGTTCCTGAAACAATAGTCAAATCCCTATTTTGAAACGGCGGGTTTTCCTTTTGGGAAATCCGCTTTTTTTTTGATCCTCATCGCCGGGCGAACGCATTACCTTTGCGCAATGCATTTCGGAAATCCCGATGATACAATTTGTGCCATTTCTACCGCACCGGGCATTGGAGCCATTGCTCTGATTCGGGTTACCGGTGCGTCGACTTTTGATGTGCTCGGCGATTTATTTTCCAAAGATCTTACTTCCGTAAAATCGCATACCGCACACTTTGGCCGTTTTTCCCGAAAGGGCGAACTCATCGATGAAGTGGTGGCCAATGTATTCCGCGCTCCCAATTCATTTACGGGAGAGGACATAGTCGAAATTTCCTGCCATGCTTCACCTTATATACAAGCTGAAATCATGCAAGCCTTGCTGGAAAAAGGTTGCCGGCTCGCTGGCCCCGGAGAGTTCAGCATGCGGGCTTTCGCCAATGGAAAAGTGGACCTGAGCCAGGCTGAAGCCATTGCCGACCTCATTGCCTCGTCTTCAGCGGCGGCACATAAGCTGGCAATGAATCAGATGCGGGGTGGATTTTCCAAACGCATCAATGAACTCCGCGAAAAACTCATCAATTTTGCTTCACTCATCGAGTTGGAACTCGATTTTAGTGAAGAAGATGTGGAATTTGCAAACCGGGATGATTTAAAAAGTCTGGTTCATAAAATTCAGGTGGTGCTCAGTGATTTGATCGCTTCATTTTCTGCCGGACAGGCCATCAAAAATGGAATACCCGTGGCCATACTCGGTGCGCCCAACATGGGTAAAAGCACGCTGCTCAATGCCCTGCTTGATGAAGATCGGGCCATTGTTTCAGAAATAGCCGGCACGACACGGGATACCATAGAAGATGAAATGACCATCAACGGCGTTCGATTTCGTTTCATCGATACAGCAGGCTTACGCGAAACGGTCGATGTGGTGGAACTTATCGGAATCAACAGGGCTTTCGAAAAAGCTGGGAAGGCCTCCGTCATCCTGTACATGGTCGATGCAATTGAGAGTGATGCCGCCGAACTCAAAAAACAGGTGAACCAATTGCAGGAGCGCATCGGCAACAGCGCCTTGCTGATTCCTGTGGGCAACAAAATCGACAAGGCACGGGATATTTCTGCGCTGGAAACCAAATTTGCAGAAGTGGAAAACATGGTACTTTTATCCGCTGCGGAAGGCGCGGGTATGGAATTTTTGCGCAGCAAACTTCTCTCGATTACCGCAGACCTCCAATCAGAAGGTACAAATGTGATCGTGAGCAATATCCGGCATTATGACGCCCTGACAAAAGCGCATACATCCCTCTGTTCGGTTCTCGAAGGTCTTTCAATAGGCATCACTGGCGATTTTCTCGCGGTAGACATCCGAAAAGCCCTCTACCACCTGGGTGAAATCACTGGCGAAATCACAACGGAAGATTTGCTTGGGAATATTTTTTCGAAGTTTTGTATTGGAAAGTGAGTGAGACCCGAAAAATCTGAAAGATTTTTCGCTGGTCGAACTCATCCCGATGCGTTTTTCACACGAGGGATCTCGTTTTCCAAGGTGAAATTTTTAGGCAATCGAATTTTTGAGAAGGTCGAGAAGACCCGAAAAATCCGAAGGATTTTTCGCTGGTCGAACTCATCCAGAAGCGCTTTTCGCGCTGAAGGATCTCGTTTTCCAAGGTGAAATTTTTAGGCAATCTAATTTTTTGATAAGGGTTTCAAGACCCGAAAAATCCGAAGGATTTTTCGCTGGTCGAACTCATCCCGATGCGTTTTTCACGCGAGGGATCTTCTGATAGAGGTGATAATTATAGGCAATCGAATTTTTGAGAAGGTTGAGAAGACCCGAAAAATTTGAAGGATTTTTCGCTTGTCGAACTCATCCCGAAGCCAATTCGTATGGATCGCCTTTTTTCAAAGCGCCTTTTAAGCAAAGGATTTCTCTTTTTTTAAAGCCATCATTTTCATGAAAATGGGCCTGAAGCGCTATCTTAACAAAATTTTTCTGCTCAGAAATGGGAAGAACTTTCGCCCTTCTCAAATCCTTACCTTTGCCGCCATGAAAGCCGAAATCCTTACCATTGGAGATGAAATCCTCATTGGCCAAACCATCGATACCAACTCTGCCTGGATCGCTGAACAGCTTTATTTGATTGGAATCGCCACCAACCGTATTGTGTCCATCAGCGATACCCGAAAGGCGATTCTGGAAGCCATTGATGACTCCTTTTCACGCGCGGACCTAATCGTCATGACTGGGGGACTAGGGCCGACACAGGATGATATAACCAAAGAAACCCTTACGGAATATTTTCAAACGGAACTCATTACCAATCAGGAAGTACTGGAAGGTATTACCGAATTTTTTTCCAGCAGGGGCAAGGAGATGCTCGAAGGCAATACCTTGCAGGCCGATTTGCCAAAAGATGCTGTGATTCTTATGAATACGCGGGGTACCGCCATGGGCATGTGGTTTGAGAAACATGGAAAAGTGCTCATTTCGATGCCTGGTGTGCCCTACGAAATGCAGGGAATCATGCGGGAGCATGGGCTCGAAAAGCTCAAAACCCATTTCAATCCACCTGTGATCATTCACCGCACCGTATTGACGCAGGGCATTGGAGAGAGTTTTTTGGCCGAACAAATTTCTGATTGGGAAACCAGTTTGAGAAATGAGGGCTTGTCGCTGGCATATCTCCCTTCGCCGGGCATTGTCAAGTTGCGCATTTCAGGTTTCGGTGCCAGGGGCAATGAAGGGGCTATCAAAGATCGAATCGACTATTACATTGAAGAACTTGAGCGTCGGCTTTCGCCAATTATTTTTGGGCGGGACAAGGAAACGCTGGCGGGCGTGGTAGGTATGCTATTGCAAAAACACGGGAAAACTTTGAGTACAGCTGAAAGTTGTACGGGGGGCTATCTGGCTCATTTGATTACCTCGGTAGCAGGTGCTTCCAATTATTTTTTGGGTTCCGCCGTGGTATACAGCAATACGTCAAAGGTCGAAATACTCGGAGTCGAATCCAAAACCATAACGGCATACGGACCCGTGAGTGAAGCAGTGGTAAAACAGATGGCCGAAGGTGCACGCCGGAGGTTTGGGTCTACCTATGCCCTCGCTACGACTGGCGTAGCAGGACCGGAGAGTCCATACCCGGAAGTGGCGCCGGGAACGGTCTGGTTGGCTATCGCAGGTCCAAATGGCACACGTGCCAGCGTGCATCAATTTGGCAAAAGCCGATCCAGAAACATCACTGTTTCAGCACTCACCGTATTAAATTGGCTGCGCAACGAAATTCTTGCAGCGGAGCTTGAATAATCGGATTATAATGACGTCATTTGCATCCGCTTTTTAGGTACCTTATAACAGGAGATAACATGGCACGAGTTTGTCAAATAACAGGAAAGAAGGTAATGGTTGGTAACAATGTCTCGCACTCAAACCGCAAGACAAAACGTCGCTTTTACCCGAATTTGATCAAAAAGAATTTTTATCTGGCCGAAGAGGATAAGTGGATTTCACTTACCATTTCAACTTCTGCGCTGCGAACCATCAATAAAGTTGGTATCAAAGACGCATTGAAAAAAGCCAAAGCAAAAGGACATTACGCAGGTTAATCCTGCACAACAGCAAAGAAAATGGCAAAGAAAGGCAGCCGCATTCAGATAATCATGGAATGCACCGAGCACAAGACTTCAGGAGTACCAGGTACCTCGCGATATATTACCACCAAAAATCGCAAGAATACCCCAGACCGTCTCGAATTGAAAAAATACAACCGCATCCTGAAGCGCAATACTGTGCACAGGGAGATTAAATAATTAAGCCATGGCTAAGAAAACCGTAGCAACCCTACAGACCGGTTCTGGAAAGAACCATTCAAAAGTGATTAAAATGGTGAAGTCACCAAAAACTGGTGCCTACTCATTTAAAGAAGAAATCGTCACCAACGATCAGGTAAGCGATTTTTTTAAAGATAAATAAGGCACTGTGCCTTTGAAAAATTCAGGCTTTTTCCACCTATCGGAAAAAGCCTTTTTTCGTTTTTAATAAAATGGGTCTATTCAATTTTTTTTCGCGCGACAAAAAAGAAAAGCTGGATGAGGGTTTGGAAAAAACCAAAACCAGCGTTTTTGACAAACTCACCAAAGCGGTGGCTGGCAAATCTAAGGTCGATGAAGATGTTCTTGACAATCTTGAGGAAGTCTTGATCAGCTCCGACGTGGGTG
>JBBSDD010000301.1:0-4431 GCA_038249755.1 Flavobacteriales bacterium
CGTTGGCCGCGTGAAGCGACAGGGCGAGATTGAATTTGACACCTTCATCCCCGAGTTTGGTGATCATTTTGGCGATTCCCGCAGTGGAAACCGTGATGCGCTTCGGAGACATGGCCAGACCTTTGTCGTCGGAAATCCGATGGGTTGATTCGATCACATTTTTGTAGTTGAGCAGGGGTTCACCCATGCCCATGTAAACGATGTTTGACAAAGGTTTGCTCCGGAGGATTTCAGCATCCTTGTAGATTTCTGCCACCTGATCGTATATTTCGTAGGCCTCCAGATTCTTCAACAATTTGAGTCGTCCGGTGGCACAAAATGCACAGGAAAGGCTGCACCCCACCTGCGAGGAGATACACGCGGTGGTGCGATTTCCGGTCGGGATGAGTACGCCTTCCACCACATGGCCTTCGTGCAGCCGGAAAGCATATTTAATGGTGCCATCGCTGCTTATTTGTTTGTCGGCGATGGTCATGGTTCGGATTTCAAACTGTTCGTTGAGCACCTCCCGGAGTTGTTGCGGCAGGTCGCTCATCTCTTCAAAACTCCGCGCTCTTTTGGTCCAAAGCCAGGCGTATACTTGCTTTCCGCGAAAGGATTTTTGTCCCATCGAGGTCATTTTCTCAACCAATTCGGCTTCGGAGAGTTTTCGGATATCAATCTTTGTGTGCATGGCGATGCAAAGGTAGGGGAAGAGATGGGAATTTGGGATTTGTGTTGAAATGGTTTTCGCGGGGTGAGAGACAAAGTCCCTACAAGCACCCACACGATACCTCACTTCATTGACCAATGACAGATTTCTCAATTCATTAATGGTGAGGGCCCTACGCCGTCGATTCGCCTCCCTGCCGACGGCTGGGCAAGCTTGGCGAGTGACGCTTTCTCCGGCCTCTGGCCTCTTAAAAAGTGAAGAATGAAGTTACTATATGTTCATACGCTCATCATTGCTGTCATCTCCTTTCTGTAAATCTCTGATTTTGAAAACCCGGGATGACATGCGCTGTGGCGGGTCAGGGTGGGGAATGGGCGGCGTAGCCGCCCATTTCTCCCCCCCCAATTTAAAAAGGGCCACTGTCATACCGACGCGCCCGCCTGCCGGCGGTCAGGCAGCGAGGGATCTTCGAATAAAACACCTGACATTTGAAAAGTCTCGGATCACAGGAGTCTGCGAGGACACGTATTTGAAAAGCTAAGTATAGCATACACTTTCTGACTATTTTCTACAATAAAAAAGATGACTCAATGCCTTTCTGGAGGGGATTTTTTCCGTCTTTAAGCGTTTTCAATAAAAGAGCTATTGTACCGGGCAACCTGTTTTAGGTTCGAATTGACTCATATCCCAATTTTTTTCAGGGGATATTGTAGTGAATGGATGCATTGTTCGAGGCCGTTATGGGAGCTATTAATCTTAGAAGCGGCTCTTGCTTGTTTGCGCTGCTTCTAAAAAACGCAAATATCCCGGTGAGCAGGAAAAATGGAAAAAGCAGATTTTTATACGACATAAAGAATAGGGCTACCGTGCTTTTCTTTATGTATTTGGCGCCGTTTGGTTTTAAATTTCTTCCCTGAGCAGGGCTTCGGCGATGATGAGATCTTCCCGGGTGGTGATCTTGATATTTGTTCTATTGCCTGTGACCAGCGATATTGGATGTCCTGCATGTTCCACCACTGAGGCATCGTCTGTGAAAATGGGTTCATAGCCTACATTATAGGCGTCCCTGAGCAAATTCAACCGGAAACATTGCGGGGTATGCACCGAAACGAGCTCATGACGGGGAAGGGTTTTGCTCATTCCCCGCGCATTTTGTCTGATGGTATCGGTTACGGGAACTACCGGGATAGCCGCCCCGGTTTCTGCTGCCATTTTAAAACATTCGGCAATGGTGGCTTGCGAAGCGAAAGGCCGCACAGCGTCGTGGACCGCCACCAGATCAATATTTCCCGGAAGGGCATCCAAACCATTTTTTACCGAATGAAACCGCTCCGCACCACCGGTAACGACGGTATGCGGAATTTTAAAGTGATGGGTTTCAATCAATGTTTTCCATTCGGCTTCCAATCCTTTGAAAAGAACCAGCACAAAAAATATGTCCGGATCAAAACGGTGAAAAGCTTCAAAGGTGTGAAAGAGAACGGGTTTGTCGCCGAGCGGCAAAAACTGTTTCGCCACCTTGGTATGCATGCGCGTGCCGGTGCCGCCTGCTACCAGAATCACGGCCCTGCCCGACATCTTAGATGATCAACATCGCATCGCCGTAAGCAAAAAAGCGGTATTTTTCTTTGATCGCTTCTTTGTAGGCTTTGATGACATTGTCGTATCCTCCAAAAGCGGCTACCTGCATAAGCAGTGTCGATTCGGGCTCATGGAAGTTGGACACCATGGCATCGGCAATTTCGAAATCATAGGGAGGAAAGATGAACTTATTCGTCCATCCATCAAATGGTTTCAGGCGTCCGTCGGTCGATACGGAGGTTTCTACAGCACGCATAGCCGTGGTGCCCACTACGCAGACTTTGCCGCGGACTTCTTTGGTACGGTTTACAATGTCGGCGGCCTGCTGCGTAATCATCATTTGCTCGCTGTCCATTTTATGCTTGGTGAGGTCTTCCACCTCTACCGGACGGAAGGTACCCAAGCCGATGTGGAGGGTCACTTCGGCAAAGTGGATGCCTTTCAGTTCCATGCGCTTCATCAGCTCCCGGCTGAAGTGCAGACCTGCAGTAGGCACGGCCACAGCGCCTTCATTTTTGGCAAAAATGGTTTGATAACGCTCATCATCTATGGCTTCGACTTTGCGGTCAATGTATTTGGGGATGGGCGTTTCGCCGAGGTCGGTAATGGTTTTTTTGAAGTCTTCGTAAGGCCCGTCGAAAAGGAATCGCAGGGTGCGACCACGCGAAGTGGTATTGTCGATCACCTCGGCCACGAGTGAGTCGTCTTCGCCGAAGTAAAGTTTGTTTCCGATGCGGATTTTGCGCGCGGGATCTACAAGCACATCCCAAAGCAGGCTCTCGCGGTTCAGTTCGCGCAGGAGGAATACTTCGATTTGGGCGCCGGTTTTTTCCTTGTTGCCATAAAGCCTTGCGGGAAATACACGGGTATTGTTCATCACGAAGGTATCGTTGTCACCAAAATAGTTAATGATGTCCTTGAACACTTTGTGCTCGATTTTTCCATCCTTCCGGTGAAGCACCATCATGCGGCTCTCATCTCGGTTTGGCGCGGGGTCTTGCGCAATCAGTTCGGTAGGGAAATTAAGTTTAAATTTCGAAAGCTTCATTAACCAAAGTATTTAGGGACACGAAAAAGCGGGTGCAAAGGTAGTGAAAATGTCCGGGAAATTAGTATGGAAGATCTTAGATTGTGGGTCTCGGGGAAGGGTCTGTCTTGGAGGACGAGTGACTTTTCATGAAGGAGTACAATCAGCTGGAGTTTTCCTGGGTAATCCTTCGATAGTCAATACTGCGATCTTGTTGATTATGCCGTCATCACCTCCTGAAAAACCTCAGGACTTATCGCATCTTCCAGCTGATAAGCTCCCACGGCGTTACGGATCAGACTTGTAAGATGTGCCCCACAACCGAGCATTTCGCCGAGGTCGTGCGCCATAGAACGAATGTAAGTTCCTTTGCTACAAGTAATTTTAAAGCGCACTTCGGGGAGATGGGAAGTGTCGGCTTCAAAGTGTGAGATGTGAATTTCTTTGGGCTCCAGCACCACTGTTTTTCCCTGACGGGCACTGTCATAGGCGCGTTTGCCGTCTACCTGTTTGGCTGAAAATTGCGGAGGCATTTGTAAATGGGTGCCGCGCATACCGTTGACCACACTTTCCACCATGGCAGGCGTAATGAGTCCGGTGGGTTTTTCATTTTCCACAGCTGTTTCCAAATCGTAAGAGGGCGTGGTGGATCCCAGCAGAAAAGTGCCGGTATATGTTTTGTCAGTCAGGGTGAGTTCCGCGATTTTTTTGGTGAATTTTCCGGTGCAGATTACCAGCAATCCCGTGGCCAACGGGTCGAGTGTGCCCGCATGTCCCACCTTGATTTTTTTCAAGCCAAATTTTTTCAGGATGATGAACCTGATTTTCTTCACCGCGTCAAATGATGTCCAGGTGATTGGTTTGTCGATGAGCAGCATCTGCCCTTCGAGAAAGTCTGTGGCGCTCAGTTGACGAAGGGTATCTTTCAATTTAAAATGCCATAACCTACAGCAATCAATCCCACGATTGCACAGTAGTATGCGAAATAATCCAGTTTGCTGCGTTTCACCAGGTTGATCATCCAGCTACAGGCCAAAATACCAGCTATAAATGCAGCTATAAATCCGGCGATGAGGCTGAGATTGTCGACTGTGCGGGCCGGTGCTTCCAGATAGTCTTTGGCCTCCAAAATCATCGCTCCAAAAATTACTGGCAAGACCATGAGAAATGA
>JBBSDD010000302.1:0-4422 GCA_038249755.1 Flavobacteriales bacterium
CAGCTTTATCACCCGATGCACTCACCAGGTTTCTGGCCAATTTTATGCGGTCATAATCTTCGGACAGCGCTGTAAATTTTCGCTTTTCCTCGTCGAGCCTGATTTCCAGCGCGGCTTTCTGCCCCTGAATAGTTTCATTTTCACGCTTCAGGCTTTCCATACGCTCGGAAATCCTGCGCAATTTAGATGAAATGGAATCAACTCTTTGAGAAATCTCGCTCATATACAGTAACAGCCAAAAGTAACATACGTGGCACAAATGTAGCTTCACAGGCAGGATTAACAAAATCAATCTTCATTCTTATGACAATACTTTGCACGACCTGTTGTTTAAATCTTGAAACCTCTCCGATGAAACCTTCCATTTCAGGTCGTAGCTTCATCAATTAATTTCCATCTATTTTGATCAGATATTTCATTTCCTTTCTATTCATTCCCTTTGCGCTTTCCCTGCATGCGCAGGATTCCCTGCCAAAATTCGGATCGCCTGTTGACTTCCCCATCATCCTTTCGGGAAATTTTGCAGAAATGCGCAACAACCACTTTCATACCGGACTGGACATTAAAACCGGAGGCGTAGAGGGCAAAAGAATCATCTCTGCGGATGAAGGTCGCGTGGCGCGCATCGCAGTCTCTCCCTACGGGTACGGACGGGCGCTCTATATCGAACATCCCAATGGATACACCACCGTCTACGCCCATCTAAAATCCTTCAGCGATAAGATCAATGCCGTCGTAAAAGCGGAACAGTACGCCAAAAAATCATTTGCTGTGGACTTCTCACCGACAGAAACTGTCGCGATATCAAAGGGTGAGTTGATCGCCCTTTCGGGAAATACGGGGGGAAGCGGCGGTCCACACCTGCACTTTGAAATTCGCGAAACCGATACGGAAAGACCCCAAAATCCATTGCTTTTCGGATTTGATATTACAGACAATCTTCCGCCGGTGATGCGCGGAGTGCGCTTTCATCCGCTCACCGATACCACGCTGATCAATGGGAAAAACGAAGCCCAAAGTTTTGTTTTGACCGGCCAAAGCGGCAAGTATGCCATCAAGGCCGGAACTAAAATTTCCGTGTACGGCGCATTTGGCGTCTCGCTGCACGCCATCGATTTTCTCAATGCCGCTTCGAATAAATGTGGGGTTTACGAGGTGATGCTGCAGGTGGATGGCACAGAAATTTGCCGACAGGATTTCCGCGAACTCGATTTTTCGACAAACCGCCACATCAATTGTTACAAGGATTTTGAAAGCTTTCGCAAAAAAGGCTGGCATTACCACAAATCATTTCGCGAACCCGGGAATGAACTCCCCATCTACCGCCCTTTGCCTCCCGATGACGGCATCATTTCATTTTCCGAAAAGGGGACCCACACTGCTGAATATGAGGTGAAAGATGCTTATGGAAATCTGTCGAAATTGTCTTTTGAATTCGAATCACTTGGAAAACCCAACGGAACTTTCGCGATTCCCGAAGATTTTGAGGCCTATTTTTCCCGGGAACGGGAGAATACGTATGAATACGAAGATGAATTTAAACTAAGGATTCCCGCTAAATCGCTGTATCGCGATCTCCCCTTACAATTTGGTGTACAAATGAAAACAGCACAAACGATGAGTGCTCAGTACGTGGCGCACAACGAATTTACGCCCCTGGACAAACAGATAGAATTGGAAATAAGCGTTCGAAATGTGAAGCCGGCATTGCGGCCCTACCTGGTGGCTGCGCGATATCCCATTGCCGGGGGCCCGGCTTTTATTCCTGTCGTGATTGAGGGCGATTTTGCAAAATTCAAATCAAAAGAATTCGGAAAATTTACCCTGATGACTGACAGCATTCCGCCGACGATGACTGCCGAAAAACCAGGTGGCACGGTCACCAGCACCTCTTCAATCGGATTTACAATCAATGATGGACGTTCGGGCATCAAAAGCCATGAAGCCTATCTCAATGGCGAATGGGTGCTGATGGAATACGAGCCCAAACAAAAAAGAATCTGGCTTGTGGTGAAGGATACAGACTTTAAAAAAGGGTCGAATAAACTTGAAGTGGTGATCACCGACAATTGCGGAAACCAAAACCGAAAAAGCTTTACGTATACGCTTTAGTGCGTGGTGTGATAAGCCACCAGCCCTTCTATCGGCGCTTTGATGATTTTGTCAATATGTACATCATACATGGCCGCACGCGCGTGAAGTTGTTTGGAAAAATAGAAGCCAACAGAACCCAATACCCGAAGCGGATATTTTTTATAATCGGGGTATTGGATGATATATCGCTCAAAAAATTTCATGAAGGCGTCGTCCACCAGACTAAAAAAGTAGGGATGATCAACATGTGTGTGCACGAATTTGCTGAAGGTGGCCAGAAACCGGTTGGGCAATTGTTCCTTGTATACCGCCTGGGCAATCTGGTCTTTTGAGAGATGAAATTCTTCAATGAAAAGTTTCAACGCATCAGGAGGCATCAGATCATTCATAAAATCGCGCACCACTTTCCTCCCGATGTGCATGCCGCTGCCTTCATCGCCGAGGATGTATCCCTGACCGCCAAGCGTGAGCACCACTTCCTGATTGATGTACAAACAACTATTTGACCCTGTGCCCAAAATAGCTGCTATTCCCGACTCACCCTTGCCAAATAAAGCACGACAAGCGCCCAACAAATCGTGCATGATGTTCACACGCGCATTGGTGAAAACTTCGGCAAAACCCGTTTCCATGATTTTTTTGTTGTGGACGGTGCTGCTGCCTGCACTGTAAAAATCCACTTCTTCAATATCTGTGTGTTTATAAGGCGCAAAAGAAAATGTGCGCAGTGTTTTCGCTACGGTTTCACTTGTGTGAAAATAGGGATTGATACCTTCAGTTTGAAAAGAGAGCTGTTCGCCATTCTCTTTCAAAAGGCGCCAGTCTGTTTTGGTTGATCCGCTGTCTGCTATTAATTTCATTTCGGGCCAAATCTATGCAAAATCCATGCAATCTGGCAAAATGCGACTTAACGTACGGAGAACAAAAATTTATTGACGTTTACCAGGTTGGTTTTCACGGCGTACATGACAATGGCGGCTGTATTTTTCACCCCAAGTTTTTGCATGATGTTCTTGCGGTGGGTATTTACAGTGTGCGGACTCAGGAATAATAGCTCAGCGATTGCCGTATTGGTATGCCCTTCGGCAATGAGGGTGATGATTTCCTGCTCCCGTTCGGAAAGGTGTACCGGTTCGCAACTGAAATTGGCCCAGTTCTCACCATTCACATCAATATCGACGGCGCGGATGGTTTGTAATATTTTACCGCAAAAGAATTTACATCCATCTGCCGTTTCCCGCACAGAAGAAACAATTTCTCCAAAGTCACAATCCTTTTTAATATAGCTGGTTACCCCGGCTTTCAAAGCGTTGATGATGGTCTGACCTTCCTGATCGGGCGTGATGGCTACCACGCGTGTTTTTGGGAAGTTTTTTACCAACAAGGCCAATGCTTCAAGACCAAATCCGGGAGCCGTAAAATCGAGGAGTACCACGTCAGCTTCAAAAGAGGAGAGCAACTCACCCAGTCGCTCAGCCGAATCGGCCTCACCGACCAACTGCATGTCTCTTTCGGCAGAGATGACCGCGTTCAGTCCCGTACGGATTAATCGGTTGCTGTCGGCTATAACTACTTTTATTTTGGAGACCTCCAATGTGGCTAATTTAGATTCAATTTAAATAACAAAGATACACACAAGAGGTTTCAATCTACTAAGAATGTTTTCCTCAGTTTTAAACAGGATATGTTTGACCTTCTTCAGCAAGAATGACATGGGGATGAATCTCTGAAGCTTCCGTCTGAAATTCGGAAATGCCGTGGTATCGCGCACTAAAATGGCCGAGAATTAATTTTTTGGCTCCGGCCAATACGGCAACCTGTGCAGCCTGACCCGCCGTGGAGTGAAAAGTTTCCTTTGCCCTTTTGGCATGCAGTTTCAAAAATGTGCTTTCGTGATAAAGGGTATCAACTCCCTTGACATATTGCGCCGTTTTTTCCGCGAAAGCGGTATCTGAACAAAAAGCATAACTCCGCGGTGGATCGGGGGCAGTGGTAAGCATGTCATTGGGCAAGACTTCACCATTTGGCAGCGTGTAATCACTTCCATCCTTGATTTGTCGGATACGCGCTACCGGAATGTTGTATCGGCTGATAAAAGCAGATATGATATTTCTCGGTTTTGGCTTTTGCCGAATGAGAAACCCGCAGGTAGGAATGCGGTGGCTGAGCGGGAAACTGAAAATTTCCAGCTGCTCACTTTCGAAAAGTAAACCCTTATTTTCGTAATTGAGGGCATGCCAATGAACCGGATAGCGCAGATGAGAATGGGAAATTTTGAGTTGGCTCTCCATCACCTGTTGTAAGTCGGCATGGGTGTAAATGTGAAGG
>JBBSDD010000303.1:0-4421 GCA_038249755.1 Flavobacteriales bacterium
AACGGTATTATTCAGGTCGATGGTGGAACGTTGAACGCAAATCAGATTCGAACGTCGGTTTTTGGTCCGGAGAATATTGGCGGATTGATCATCAATGGTGGTTTGGTTTCGGTCGATGGGACAAGAGCAGGGGGCATCAATGGAAGTTATTATTCATTTAGCTTAACATATCCGGGTAATCTTTTCAGGATGTCTGGAGGGGAATTGCGCGTTGCAGGTCCTTCTGGAAAAGGTTTGATTTTCATCAATTCCCGGCCAGACCAGACAAGTGTTAATGGAGGTACGATTTACGCCGAAGTTAAAAATACAACTGCTATTCACCGTCTTACCAGCAGGGCGCCGCTTTGGAACCTCGAGATTGTAAGGACAACCACAGGTATCAACAGACCAGTCATTATTACGGGAGGTGATTCTTTTGGTGAAATCATTGAGAATGCGCCGCTCATAATCAAGAACAACCTGACTATTCGCGGTGCCAATGCCGCCACTTTAAACACGATTTCAGTAGCTGCCAGCCCAGCGTCTCCACTTGTGGTTGCCAACCTTCCTCAGGATGTGTACATTGAGGGAAATTTCACCATCGAAAATGGCGGCATATATACCCATGGTCTGAATACCACCTATTTTGATGGAAATTCAAATTCTATCCTATCGCTTCCAACAACATCCACTTTGAATTTTAATAATCTGGTCGTTTCCAAAAATGAATCGACGCGGTTTGCAAGAATACAGTCGGGAAATTCCACAAACGCCATGCAGGTCTTGGGAGACTTCAGACTCGAACGTGGAAATTTCATCAACAACCACCTGAATGTTCAATTTAGAAGGCACGTCACTTTAAAAGGTGAATTTGGCGATACCTTGTCTGCAGGTGCTGCCCGCTTTGAAGGCAATCCTTTGCAGCAGGTGTTGACCGTTGACAGGGGAGTTTTTCACAATCTGGAAATCAACAACGCCGCTGGGGTGCGCATGGCTGAGAACGGCTTGGTTGTGAGAGGCGTGTTAACTATTCTCAACGGAAACTTCTTCCTGAATGATTTCAAATTGCGCATGGAAGGAGAAAACGCATCGATAATTGCCACTCCAACGGCTACTTCCCGGATGATCGCAGGCAGTGGACTGGCATCAGCAGGAGGTTTGGAAATTTTCTTCAAATCTGCAAATCAGGTTCAGGACTATCCGGTGGGTGTCGAAATTGGTGCAACCGTAAAATACACACCAGCGCAAATCATCGTAAACAATGATTTTGTAAGTGCTGGTTACATTCAGGTGGTTCCCGTAGATGCGTTGTTATATACGACCAATCTCAGTGGTGGTCCGAATTATTTGGACTTTTATTGGAAAGTGGCGCATAGCGATTTTCTAAATCTGCCACGGGTAAGTCACAAATTTACGTATCATAACACTGACATAATCGGATTAGAATCGCAATATGCTTCAGGTCGGGTGCTTGCAGACGATCCGTTTACCAGACAAGTAGATAGTTTATCAAATTCTTTTGACCACGTGAACACGGTCAGCAACGAAATATTTTATAATTCGATGTTGCCGGGCGATGGACAGGGCGCGACCTCTTCAGGGCCTGGAACAGTTTTGACTGAGGCGAGCTATTCCGCTGGAAATGCGCTGAGATTTACCGGGAGACCCCGTGTTTTTTATTCTAATTCCGTTACGCTCAATGCCGATTGGAATCTTCCGGCCAACTGGAATGAGATGGGAGCTTTTGGAATGGTCGCAACAATTTTTGACTATCACGCCGGGCCCGTAGGAGGCAATACTTTTGTTCCAACAGCTGGAGATATCGCTTTTATTGGTTTTAATCTAACTACGGAAAGGCCGCACAGTTATGAAGCCCCAGCAGGTGGAATCACCGCTTCGGAGGTGCGTTTTACGCCTTTGCAAAACGCTGATAGATCGCGAAAAGCAAGATATTACGCCGCTCAGCCGGCAGACATTACCGTATTGCGTCCAACCTTGGCGGTGACCACTACGGCACAGATTCAAAACATCAAAGTAATTTCGGGTGAGGGTGCCTTGCTGCTCAGAGGCAATGTTGATTTAAGAGTTACAGATATCGGAGGATTTCTGGATCAGGATTCATCAATTGTCATTTTACAGCCTGCAGTTGCTTCGTTGCAGTGTGATTTCATCCCCGCTAATATTCCGAATTTGTTAGTCACATCACGCAATTTTGGTGCTTTACCAGACATCTTGCAGATCAACACCAATACTTTCGTTCGGGGCAAACTTGAAATTATTGGAAATGCCAAATTGCAATTGTCTAATGGTGTCGCGGGAAACATTTTGGTTGGTGGAAATGTAATTCTTGATAAATATCAGGCGCTCTCTTCCGCCCCTGAACTTCGTTTCTCGAATGCGGGAACAACTCGCAACTTTGAGACGAGGGGCACATTGGTCATTCAGGGCAATGGTGCGCAGGTGCGGGTAATCAATCCAAATACGACTGCACCTCAAACCATTCATAAACTTACGGTCTGGAAAGATATTTATCAGGATGCCCCGGCATCTATCGGTTTAAATCTCGCATTGAGCGCGTTGCACGATTTTGTGGTGCTGGAGTTAAAGGGCGGAGGAAATCATAGTTTTATCAATGCCAATGGTTTAAGTCCTTCCCTTGGAAGAATTATTTTGGATAAGGGTACGAATGTCACGTCTTCTTTTTCTTTCAATTCTTTTTTTAGCCTCAACGCGCCGACCAATCTTCCGGAAAATGCCGTCATTTTGAAGAATGGTCTGTTGAAGATTAATGATTCCGCCATCAATATTACCTTAACAAGCGGAGGTGGGGATTACAATATTCCTGCAACAGCCGGACTGGAACTGAATGCAGGTACCCTAAAGATTTTGGGGCCACAAATTGGAATGACGCTTTCCGGAGAGTTGAATATTACCGGTGGTTTAATGCAAATCGGAAACACGCCCGGCGAAAATAACTACCTGGAATATTCTTCTTCGGCTTCCGCCAAAATCAATGTCAGCGGTGGTACCCTCAGTGTTGGATCTCAAATAAGGCGGGGACTTACCAATACGGAAGGTGTGTTAAAATATACCCAGACAGGAGGAGAAGTTCTCGTGGGTGTGCACAGTGCACCGAGTCAAAACAGAGGTGTTTTTGAAGTTTTGAATACAGGAAGCAGCTTCACATTTACTGGCGGAAAAATCACATTGGTTCGGGGTGTAAACAGCAATTCAACACCCTCCTTTCATATCGATACCCAGATTTCCAATACAACAGGAAATGGTCAGGTGGTAATCGGAAATGCCGGAAGCCCTGCTGGTGCTGAAATTACCAATGTCGGAATCAAATCGAACGTGTCATTGCAATGGCTTGAAATGAACAATGCCAGTGGAAACAATCCGGTTGCTAAATTGCTCATCACCCCTTTAACGATTCGTGACGCTATTTTTATTGACGCCGGCGCTACGCTCAATTGCCAAGGACTTAACCTTACTGTACAAGGTGATGTAGAAAACGAGGGTGCACTGCTCTCACCTTCAGGAAAGTTAATTTTGGATCACAACTCCTTTTCAGAAATATCGGGTGCAGGGAGTTTTATTATTGCAAATTTAGAACGGATAGGAGGTGGCATTACTTTGGTGAATACCGATCTTTTGGTAACAAATGAACTGAAAGTAGATCAAGGCATCATGGATTTTGGATCCAATCAAATTTGGGTTCAGGGGAATGTTCAGGTTGATGGCGAATTGCGTTTTCTCGCTGGCAGTGAAGGACTTATTTTGAATGGCAATGTCAGTCAGATTTTAAGACGATCAGGCCCTGGAATTTCGAAAATTGATGTTCTTACCACAGACAATCCAGCTGGAATCACACTGATTGCAAGTGCCGGGCATGTTTTTGAGATTAACAAAACACTTCGAATGAAACGGGGAATTTTTGACCTCCGGGGAAACCTTTTGGAACTTGGATTAAATTCATCCATTGAGCAGGTAAACGCTTTTGGCGAAAACAACATGATCAGCACCGGTGGAGCATTCACCAATTTTGGGGTAAGAAAAGTGGTGCCCGCAAATTATACCCAGGATGTTTTCGTGCCATTGGGAATTGATAAATACATGCCGGTTCGCCTTATTTTCAGTGATGTAGGATTTCGAAGTGGCACAACAATTAGCAATTACCTTTTCCGCCTCAGCATTCCTCAAAACAGTGTTGTGGTAAATGATGTGGAAGCTGTGGCCCCACAAATTAACGACCTGCTGAATGTCCTTCAGATGAACTTTTATCTGGAAGCTTCAAACGTAGGAGCCAATCTTCGGATGGATGCAGAATTTATGTACGATGATGCATATGTATCAACTACAGCGCCATATAACGAAACAGATTACATCTCCGCAAGGGTTGTGGACAACACGCCCGTACCAGACATTTTCAAGTCTTCGGG
>JBBSDD010000304.1:0-4399 GCA_038249755.1 Flavobacteriales bacterium
TGCACAGTACGCTGTTGATCTATCCGGGCTTCCTGTAAGGCGATGGTAGCTTCTTTTTGTTCGGTTTCGTATTGCGTGCGCAGTTCGAGCATGGCGGCGTCACTTGCCACAGATGCGGTGCTGTCGCGCATGCGGCGGGCTTTCTTTTGGTAGAGCAGGGCGTTCTGGTAGTCGCCGAGATTTTCGTAGATGGTGCTTGCGTGGCCGTAATTTTCCGTTAGGTTATTCCCCTGATTACCAGCTTCCTGCATTTCGATGGTGCGCAATTGATACGGTAGCGCATCGGCGTAATTTCCCAGCCGCATATTTACTTCTCCCAGATTGGCTGTGGCGGTGAAAATACCGCCGTAATAATTGGATTGTTCAGCATTGGTCAGCGTAATCTGATAAGCCTCTATGGCTTCCGGATACCGCTCCAGTTTTTTTAAGGCATTGCCGCGCCCATTGGACATATCGGCGATGGGCGACATGCCAAAATTGTACTTGTGCACGAGGGCCAGGGCTTCGTCAAAATAGGCGAGGGCTTCTTTATTTTCCAGAAGGCCGATGCTGGCATATCCAGCGTGATAAAGGTTGTAAGGAAGCTCATTTTCAAAACCTTGCTCACGGCAAATGGCAATGGCCCTTTTTGCATAATCGAGCGATTCAGTCGGTCTTTCCTGGTTGTACAGATCACCAGACAATCTGCCGAGGGCACTGGCAATGCCCTTTTGGTCGCCCAGTTCTTCCATGATTTTCAAGCCCTGGAGATTGGATTTCATGCCTTCATCAAAATCACCTTTGCGCTGGAAAACCCATGCTTGCTTGAAGATCACGTTGGCCTGTCCCTTTTTGTCTCCGAGGGCGGTATAACCTTCCAATGCCTTGTCAAAGAAGAAGGAAGCCGAATCAAGATGTCCCAGATTGGCGTGGGTGCGGCCCCGCGTTTCATCAAAACGGGCGAGCCAGGTTTTATTTTCTGAAGTTTCGGCCAGCGCTTGTCCTCTTTTGGCGTAAGTCAGGGCCAAATCAAAATTGAGGCTGAAGGCTTCATCCGTAATCTGGTCCAGGATTTCGAGTTTTTTCGTCGCGTCTGATTCTGCAGAAAAGCGCTGTTCGAGGCTGTCGATCACTGCATTTTGAGCATTTCCAGAAGGGTGAAGGGCAAGGATAAAAATGAGGCAGCAAATGATTCTCATGGTTGGTCTTAATCGGTTGGTTTAATTGGTTTCGGTGTGCCAGCATCCTGCTTCGGAAAATAAAAACCCCCGCCGGGAAAACGGAAAGGAAATCGTCAGAAAGCAGTGCTATGTTTATAACGGCATACCCATGGTGCGCTGTGTAAATATATCAATTTAGACAGATCGCAATACATTGGCATCCAAACAATGTATCAGTTGCCTTTCGGCAAAACAGGAAGATTAACCTAAACCAAAAACATATGTCAACCAACTTTCATTTTTCAGCCATTTTCCTTCTGATTTTCATTCATGTGAATTCATTTGCACAAGACAACGTGAACGCGCAAATGCTGGAGTACAAAACCGGCATTCCAACCGAATGGCCCGCACGACTCAATGTCGTGGAAGCTGCGCCAAAGAATCACCGCATATTAATAGAAAACGACAGGGTAAGGGTGTTGGAAGTAACACTGTTGCCAGGTGAAATCGAAATGCTATACCACTACAGATGGCCCAGTGTATTGTACATTCAGGAAGCGGGTGATTTTATTGATTTTGATGGTGATGGAAAGGTCATATTTGACACGAGAACATTGCCAGAACCTCTCCAATATCCACTTTCGATGTGGAAAGAGCTGGAAGCACGGCATGCGGTTGAAAATTTGAGTCTCACCCAAACAATGCGACTTATTCGTTTAGAAATAAAGGAATAGGATTTACATAGCTGGCATCTAATCAAATCAATAAATGGAAACTGCAACCGAACAAACAATTTTTCAACCAACCCAAAAAAATCCAGGATCAATTCTCTTGACGTCATTCGCGGCATTGCCTTGTTGGGTATTCTGTTGATGAATATCAATGGCATGGGACTGCCTTTCGCGTATTCCGACCCCACCATATCGGGCGGCGTCGATGGTCTCAACTTGTGGGTGTGGATTGTGAATAGTATGCTTTTTGAAGGAACGATGCGCGGCCTTTTTACTTTGCTTTTCGGGGCTGGAGTAATATTGCTAACCACACGTCTGGAAAAAAGCGGGGCAGGCATTTCCACTGCCGATATTTATTACCGGCGCACTTTGTGGTTGCTGGTATTTGGTCTCATCAACGCCTGGGTGCTGCTTTGGGATGGCGACATCCTGTATCCCTATGCCATTTTTGCGCTCATGTTATTTCCTTTTCGTTACACTTCCGTGAAAAAACTCCTGATAGCCGGCTGTGTGCTCATCGGCCTTGGCATGGCCTGGGATATCGCTGATTATAATGGATATGTCAAGCTTCAGCAGGAAGGACTCGAAATAATGGATTTAAAAAACAACGGTGCAGTAATTTCTGAGGAACAGGAAGAAAAATTAACCGCATGGGAAAAATTTGACAAAAAGAAAACCCCTGAGGAAGTCGAAACAGAAATTGAAAATATGCATAAGGGATATATCGCTGTTTTTATGGACAAAGCTGCCACGGTTCAATTTATGCAAACCCGATTTGTGTACAGATTTTGGACATGGGATATTTTGAGCTTTATGTTGATCGGTATGGCCTTTTTCAAAATGCGGATATTTCATGGAGAGCGTTCCAATAGAGTGTATGCACGCATGCTTTTGGTGGGATATGCCGTCGGCCTGGCCATCAATTATATGGAAACCAAAATGGTGATGACCAGTTATTTTGATGCCCTCATTCTAAGCAAGGCAGATCAGACTTATCAAATAGGGCGATTGTTCACGACGATTGGCCATGTGGGGCTTTTTATGCTTTTCATCAAATCGGGTATTCTTGCATTTCTGCAAAAAGCATTGGCCGCGGTAGGAACGATGGCGCTCACCAATTATCTCATGCACAGCGTCATTACTTCCATCATTTTTTACGGATTCGGGTTTGGTCTTTATGGTCAATTGCAACGTTATGAGCTATATTACATTGTGTTTTCTATTTGGATATTTCAATTAATCGTGAGTCCCATTTGGCTCCGGTATTTTCAGTACGGACCCGTGGAATGGTTGTGGCGGTCGCTTACTTATCAGAAAAGGCAACCATTTAAAATCCCAAAAGAGCGCCTACCTGTTGTGGTTCTTGCCTGAGCCAATTTCTTTCGGTGGGAGAAAGTGCCCTTTCGGAAAATGAAAGATGCAATAGGGAAAAATCTCCTGCCATTTGCCGAAAGGCCGCTTAAGTTTACATCAGTACTTGTCAACACATCGCGGGGAAAGGGGAAAATTTCATAGGCTCTCCCTGATCCACCGCGGTACCAAAATGAAAATATCGATTAACCAATCATAATTAAAACCAAAATGAAAAACAACCTGTTTGTCTCAATTTGCGCACTGATTTTAATCAGCGCTTGCCAACCCGCTGCCGAACCAGCGGCAGATATGGAAAAAGTGAAAGCTGAAATCCAAAACCTTGAGAATGCCTGGGCTGACGCGATGAATGCCCGTGATGTCGATGCCCTGATGGCGATGTACGCCGACGATGCCGTGGCGATGAGCGATGGCGAACCCAGCCTTTCCGGAAAGGAAGCCATCCGCAAAAAAACCGAAAAAGATTTCGAAAAAGCCGATACCGGGCAGCATTTTAACTTTCAAACCCTGGATGTAGTCGGCACAGGCGATGTGGTGACCGAAACCGGGAAAACCACCGTCAAAGACGATTCCGGAAAAGAAATCAGCACGGGAAAGTACATGGCCGTATGGCAAAAACGCGATGGCAAATACCTTTGTACCCACGACATATCCAATACGGATAAAGTGCGGGCACCAGCCGGTTACAAAACCCTTCATCTCTTCGATTTCCCAAACGGGATGACGGAGTCCGATTTGTCCAGTGGTCTCCAGCGCTTCAATACTGCCATTGAAGAACTCGGCTATCCCGGCTCCGGTTATTTTCTTTATAAATACACTGAGGCTGATGTAAAGGATTACCGCTATTATTTCGAAGGTGTTTGGCCGGATATGGATACATACAATACCATCCACGAAAGCCCGGAATGGCAGGCTGTGGCTGGCGATAACGCGGCAGTGTACGAGCAACTGAAGCCTGTGGAAATCTACCGCAAAATGGCCTTGGTAAAATAAAATAAAAAAGAGTTTTTAAGTCTAAAAATCCCGCCTGCGGCAGGAAGGTAAGCACCTTCCTGCCGCAGGTGGTTATGAACCAAGCACTAAAAGCCCTGCCTGCCTGCCTGCCTGTTCGGGCGGGCGGTTAAGGCATCAATTGCAATGTTGATTTCTGAAAAGTAA
>JBBSDD010000305.1:0-4397 GCA_038249755.1 Flavobacteriales bacterium
AGAACAAAGTTTTACCATTTTTGCACCGTTCCAAACCAATGGTCATTGATAAAAAGTACTCCTCCCCTTTTTTTGCAGAACGACCCCTCCACCAAAGTGGAAATCACCTTCGACCCGCCCTGGGACAAGGTGGAAATGATGAGCGAAGAAGCCCAACTCGAACTCGGATTTTTATGAGCCAGCAGGAAACCATCGTCAACAAAGTAGCTGGCAGCGGACTCGTTGTGCTGGAGATGGACAGTTTCCTGCCTACCGAAACACCCATAGAATTCGATAATGCTCCCCAACTCTGGGAAGGAATAGCCCTGAAGGAAATAGATTTTCGCGCTTTTGTGGACAGCACCGATTGGGAAGCCCTTTCGGGAAAAGTAGTGGCCGTGTATTGCAGCGCCGATGCCATCATTCCGCATTGGGCTTTTATGCTTGTGGCTGCGCGCCTGGCGCCTTTTGCCAAAGCCGTACATTTCGGCAATCCGGATTCATACACCGCATCGGCTGTCGCCAAAAACATTACAGCCCTGGACCCAGAAACTTACCGCGATGCCCGGTTGATCGTAAAAGGCTGCGGGAAGGGCAATCTTGATTTTGCGGCTTACGGACAGATTGCCTCGAAATTGACTCCGGTGTTTAAAAGTCTGACGTTTGGGGAGCCCTGTAGTACGGTTCCGGTTTGGAAGCGGGGGTGAATTTATTCCCTGATTCGTGTTGCGGCCAAGTGCTGAATAATTGGGTGAGCTTAACCGAAGCTTTTTCTTAAATTTGCCTGGCCCATCGGGTTCAGCATATATGCCGTCATGAAAATTCTGATAGACATACCAGACAAAAAAGCCTCCTTCTTTATCGAGTTGCTCAAAAACTTCAAGTTTGTGAAAGCGAATCTACTGACTCCTGAAAGCGCTGAAGTTCTGGAGAATCTGAAAGAAGCGGTTGAAGAAGTAAATCAGATCAAGGCCGGGAAGAAAAAGGCGCAACCTTTAAGCGAGTTTCTCAGTGAGCTATAAGGTAGATACCATTGCCCCTTTCCGCAAGGAGGCGAAAAAACTCATCAAAAAATACCCGTCTCTCAAGAATGAATTAGAGGAGCTGGGGAATCGGCTCTCTGATGATCCCACTACCGGGACGGCACTCGGTAACAATTGCTTTAAAATAAGGCTCGCCATTAACTCAAAGGGAAAGGGGAAGTCTGGAGGAGCCAGGGTGATTACCCACTTTTATGTATCGGAAGGTATGATATTCCTGCTCTCCATCTTCGACAAGTCCATCAGAGAAAACATATCTGACAGCCAGATCAAGGCGCTGCTTAAGATGATTCAATAGCATATGCCACTTACGGCTTTGTAAGCATGAAGTTGCCGCCAGTGGTGAAAAGTTTGATTTTTGGGGAGCCTTTTAGTGCGGTGTCGGTTTGGAAGCGGGGGTGATGCCAAAATTTCAGAAAGAGCTACTTCAGCTCATTTTTCTGTCTTGAAATAAGATCAGACAGTTTCTATAGCAGAATGACCAAATGCGCGCTAATCCGGCACGTTCTTCAACAATTCAAGCAATTCCTTATCGGTCAAATTCTCTTTTTCTGTCTTGTCATAGACAGACAGTAAATAGACCACCTCTTGAGAGACCACAAGGTGTGTGATGATTCTTGCGCCACCGGATTTTCCCTTACCCTTTGATGTGATGGCCATTCGCACCTTGTAGCAATCCTTGCCAAGGGGCTTTCCCTCCTTCGGATGAAGAGCAAGCTAATCTATAAAATTAGAATAATCCGCTTTTGAGGATGGATACTTTTTTGGAAGCCGCTTCAACTGCCTGTCAAAAGGCGGAATAGTTAGAACATCATAACTCATCAAGCAGGTCTTTGGCAGCTCGGGCTTTGAGCTTTCCAGCCTTGACGAGCTTCAGGTTTTCAACTGCTTCGTGAATCTCACTCATCAGCAATGCCTTCTCATCTGTGCGTACTTTTGTTTTTACAAATGATAAGCCATTGAGTACTTCCAACAAATGCAAGGCTTTATCATCTTTGATGTCGAGTAATATCTTCATGGCTATGCTTATGATGAACAAGTTCAAATTTAGTGATTTTTCCGCTGAAGATATCGCGTATTCCATACCCACTTTCAATGACCCACAGGCCATCGTCACCAAAGTGGCCGGCAGCTGACCCGGGGTGCTGGAATGGGACAGTTTCCTGCCCACAGAAACGCCGGTAGACTTAGATATTGCCCCCAGCTCTGGGAAGGAATAGCCCTGAAGGAAAAAGATTTCCGCGCTTTTGTGGACAACACCGATTGGGAAGCCCTTTCGGGAAAAGTCGTGGCCGTGCACTGTAGCGCAGATGCCATCATTCCGCATTGGGCATTTATGCTGGTTGCTGCGCGTCTGGCACCTTTTCCCAAAGCTGTCCACTTCGGCCATCCCGATTCATATACCGCATCGGCTGTCGCCAAAAACATCGAAGCGCTGGACCCGGAAACTTACCGCGATGCCCGCGTGATCGTGAAAGGCTGCGGCAAGGGCAATCCGGACTTTGCGGCTTACGGACAGATCGCAGCGAAGTTGATGCTGGTGGTGAAAAGGTTGATATTTGGTGAGCCTTGTAGTACGGTGACTGTGTGTAAGCGGGGGTGATAGGGTTAAATCCGGACACTTCTCCAAAAAATTTCCCAAATCCCTATCTTTGATATAAATCTCCGTCATGGAAAAAGATATTCGTTGGGAACAAAGGGCTACGAGTTTCGACAAAGCTTTTGACAGGCTTCGTGAAGCAATCGAAATGCCTGATCTCAATGAATTGGAGCGAAATGGTTTAATTCAGCGATTTGAATTTACAATTGACCTTGGGTGGAAGGTTTTAAAAGACTTTTTGGAGTTTAAAGGTTTCGCTTTTAAGCCAGCACCGAAAGACACCATCCGCCTGGCATTTGAAAGTGGCTACATCACAGACGCGCAACCATTAATTGACGGTCTGGATATTAGAAACATACTCTCGCACGATTATGATGGGATTAAATTTATGGCTTACGAACCCATTTTACGAAGGGACGTTTACCCCGCTTTACTCGCTTTGAAGCAGTTTTTCGATACGGTCAGAAAAAACGAAAACGAAAAATGAAACATACTGGACTTGCATCAAATCAACTTGAGAGCCTGCGAAGGATTTTGTCCAAATACCCTGAAGTGGATGAAGTAGTATTATTCGGGAGCCGGGCAAAAGGTGCTTACAGAGCCGGCAGTGATGCCGATTTGGCTTTAAACGGTGAGCATATCACTCCCATGACATTGGCAAGACTGCAAGCTGACATGGATGAAAGCAACCTTCCGTTCCGTGTTGATTTGGTTTGGCAAAATGCGGAATTGTCGGCTGATATTTTTGCGCATATTTCTAGGACCGGGCAATTGCTCTATAAAAAGAAAGTCATTGCAGGGCATTAATGGCGTTAAGGGAAATCTGGATTTCGAGGCTTACGGACAGATCGCAGCGAAGTTGACGTCAGTGGTGAAAAGTTTGATGCTTGGGGAGCCTTGTAGAACGGTGCCGGTTTTTAAGCGTAAAGTCTAAACCATTGTTGTCGCCATTTCAAAAATTCTGCATGTGAATAAATAGTGTTCCGACATATTTCACATTGTAAAGCGCTTCAATATTTAGGAAAGAAGTGACTCCGCCGGTATGCCCAACTCTTTGTGTAATTTTTGACGCATTGCAAGACTGAGTTTGCGCTTCCTGCTCAGGATCTCGGATACCCGGCCACGTGTACCCAGATATTTGATTAAATCGGCTCTGGTCATATTCATCTGCTCCATCCTGAATTTTAACGCTTAAATAGGATCTGGTGCTTCGATTTTATGGTGCTCATTTTCATAAATAGAGATCAATGTAATCAGGATCTCAGTTTCATCATATGATGCGCTACCAGGTTTGGAATCAAATAATGTTTCCTTCCGCTCCAAAGCAGCATCGCACTCAGTTTCTGTTTTTTTCAATTTTGCGGTCATCCCTTTTGTATTTTTTTGAAACGGTTAAATTATTGAGTTTGAAATTTCCTTTGAATGGCGCTCTCTACCCGCACAAATAAAATAATAACCATCGCGATCATCAATCCGATATCTATCAGCGCTGCAATGGCCTCATTTGGATGATATACGAAACCCAATATGCCCATAAATGCGAGAACTGCTCCCCAAATCACCATTTCTTTCGCCGCATATTTTTGAGCGAAATTCCACCGCTCCGGACTTTTCATCGCATTCCATGTTCTGTAACCATAAAATCTGTTGATTTTCCTCGGGGGAAATGCCCAGAATATCAAACCAACTAAAATAAAAACACCTCCGACACTTAAAGGGATTAAAACAATTAAATTTTCCATGTTTGTCAAAAAAACAGAAAATCGATGTACTATCAG
>JBBSDD010000306.1:0-4386 GCA_038249755.1 Flavobacteriales bacterium
CATACAACCAAAGATGAAGCGACAACGTGTTGTTCGGTTTGCGCGCCCGGGAAGGTTCAACTGATGCTGATGCCAATGATGCCATAGTTGCCTGGGGTGATAATGACACCCCCGCAAACAGATTGGATGCTTTGCGGTTTGTCTTTTGCGGCCCATTCGGCGCTGGAGCCCCTGCTGGTACAGGCGCTCATGTAAATGGGCGTGAAACCATGCGCATTCACCCCGATGGCACCATTGGTATGGGTGATTTTTCAGTCAACGGTTTGACTGAAACTCCCACACAAAAACTGGACATTGATGGGAACGTTCGTATACGTCAAATGCCTGTTAGTGAAAGTCCCGACGTATTCATCGTCGGTACACAGGCTGATGCGGTTACTGGAGATTATATTCTTCACTATGCGCCATTTGATGGCATTGGGAATGATTGCCGTTGGATAGATATGAATACTGTCACTGTATCAGGTGAAACTGACATGCATACTGCTTTTGATCCGACATCAGATTGTTATAAAGGAAAAGTTGGAATAGGAACAAACCCAGCCCGAACGAAATTACATGTGGAAAGCAGATTTAGTCAGGATGGCGCGGCAACCGCAACATACTCCAAAATGGTTGCAAGTCAAGCAGACCAACCCATTCCCTATACCAGACTCATTGGTATTCAAGGTTTAGGTGATACCGAAAACCTGAGCAATTGGACAACAGTTGGTGTATCTGGTCAGGGAAGAAGATCGAGATACAATGTAGGAGTTTGGGGTGATCCTGAAGGGATAGGAAATTCAATGCATTCAATCGGAGTTGTTGGTAAGCCTATCGGCGTCGCTCAAACGAATTATGGCGTGTATGGTGAAGTTTCGATCGGAACCCCCGGTCATTCAGATTTTTTCGTTGGAGGTGGTTTTTCAATGACAGGAAGTGCCATCCAGATTAGCGACGCAAGCGTAAAAAACAGTGTCGAAAATATACTTGACGCTACATCAATGCTCAATGCGCTTCAGCCAAAATCCTATTATTTTCAATCTCCAGAAAATCGGGAAATCGCATTTCAGGAAGATCTCCAATTCGGATTTATAGCACAGGAAGTTCAGGAAGTGATTCCGAATATTGTCCAAATGGCAAGGGTACCTGAAATGTCTGATTCCACCGGTTTTATCGAAGGTACATCTGTTGATCTTTTAGGTATTCAGTATACGTCGCTCATTCCCATTCTCGTGGCTGGCTTCAAAGAACAGCAGGGAATTATTGGATTGCAACAACAACAAGTCAATACTCAGGATTCAATTATTGCCGCAAATAATTCATTCATTACTTCTCTTCAAAGCCAACTTCAAGAGCAGCAACAACAAGTAGAATCGTTGCAAAATGATATGGCAACCTTTGCGTCGTCTATTAAAGCCATGCAAGCAAAAACCCAAAATTGTTGCCAAAACCAAAACACGGAAACCGGATCCATGATAAACGGCGGAATTGATAAAAAACAAATGGAACTCGGCCAAAACGTGCCCAATCCTTTTGATCAATCCACCCGCATCGACTTTAGCCTGCCTGCGGAAGCGCAGGTGATACTCGAGATCAGCGACGCCCAGGGACGGCCTATCCGCAAACTCATCGATGGCCAGATGAGCCAAGGTCAACACAGTTTCACTTTTGATGGCAGCGGTCTCGCCTCGGGAATCTATTATTACACCATCTACGCCAACGGTGAATTGCTCACCAAAAGAATGATGAAATTTTAAAATAAATCTCTTTTGATTGAAGGTGAAGAGCCGGCAAATTCAGTTTTGCCGGCTCTTAATTTTGGTGAAAAAATTTTCGATATCAATAAATGCTCTGCACCATTTACAATGCTGCAACCGGAAAATCGAAATCTTTTTCTCCAATGATTTTCAGAGTATAATTCTCGCGATAATGTCATCCAGCAGCATTGCAAATGCTGCGGAACTCTAAAGACAAAGACCACTGGAATTAATGTAATTTCACGCTCCCTGGCATTTTAGCGAGATTCAAGTCAAGCAATTTCTTATGTTTCCGCATTCAATACCCCCGATACACCTCTTCCAACCATTTTTCAATCAATCCGCGGACTTCAACCGGGTTGCCGTCAAAATTATTCACCAACACTGCAAAGCCCACTTCCCGCCCCGTTTTGGCGGTAAAATAACCGGCGTAACACCGGACTTTTTCCATCGAGCCGCTCTTGCCCCGCAAATTTCCCGATAAGGGGCCATCCGCCGCAAAATAGCGCATGCTTCCCTCCTTTCCAGCCATGGGCAAACGATCGAGCAAATCAGTTTTCAGTTTGGGTGACTTTCGCGCGTAAGACAGCACAGAAGCCATGTGCCGCGCTGAGACCGCTGTATACCGCGACAATCCGCTGCCATCGTAAAAAAACAGGGGTTTCGTAGAATAGGTCATTTTTGCCATTTGCGCAGCAAGCGCCGCAAGACCACCTTCCAGCGTGGGCGCGCCGGCCTGCGCTCCGAGCTGATAGAGCAGCGTTTCCGCAAAAAGATTGTCGCTTACCTTGTTGGTGTGGGCCACGAGTGCGGCCAGCGGCGGCGAAAGGTGTTCTGTAAGTATTTTTAAAGTGGGGAGTTCGCGGGGCACCTGGTGTTCGGCCTCGGGTCCACCAGAAACGGGAATGCCGACTTTTTCCAGCCGGTCGCAGAGGTGAAATGCAGCAAAAAGTGCGGGATCGGGTAGGCTGCCTTTGATTTCAAAAGAAGTTTTGCCGAGTGGCAAAGTACCACTTATTACCCGGCGGGTATCGTACGGTGTCCCGAAAATGAATGCCTTGTCGGCCTGCACCGCGCTGCTCATTACCTCCGAAGTGATCTCAAGGCCAGGCACAGCCGGATGCACCCTTTTCAGCAGCGCAGGTTGATCAGGCTCAGGAAGTGTGCTGAATTCCACGAAATAAGTGTTGTCGTGGATGCTGAGTCCCGATACACCCGTGCCGTAATAATTGGCCATGTCTTCCCAGATACGGGTGCGTGGAATGCCATCGCCCTGAAAATGCGCCTCATTGCCGATCACCCTGCCCCGTATGCTGTCTATGCCCGCTGCCTGAATGGCCGACACCCATTGCGCGTAAAGCGCGTCAAATCCCGCTCCGATGTGGCGCGAACCAAGGGAGGGATCTCCGCCACCGACGATGATGAGGTCGCCGATCAGGGTGCCATTTTCAATTCTCCCTTCCCAGGCCAGCGTGGTGCGAAACCTGAAATCGCTGCCAAGGACCTCGAGCGCAGCCGTGGTGGTGGCCAGTTTCCAGACGGATGCAGGACAAAGCCGCCGCGACCCATCAAAATCCTGAATGACCTCACCCGTGATCATATCGGTGACCACTGCCGATATCGATGCGCCTGCGAGGGCTGGCTGTGTTGCAAAACGCGTGGTGGCATTCGAGACCTGCCCGGATGAGGCTTCCGCCAAAAGGAGAAAACACGGGAGCAGCAGGACACGAAAAAGTTTCAACCGAAAGATCATGGAGAAGGTTTGTGCATTTATAATGCAAATAAGGCACATTTGGTATAATTTCGGCACAATTTAATGAAAGCCTTTGTGTGGAATAGCCGGAATATGGTCGCGTGAAAATCTGAAAGATGCAAATCGCCTTGCGCTCGACCGCGCAGTAGGATGCATCAACCACCGCGGGCCTGATGCCAGCGCCACCTGGCATGGTGCAAAAGCAGCGCTGGGCCACGCCCGGCTTTCGATCATCGACACCTCTTCGCGCAGCAACCAGCCAATGAGTGACGCTTCCGGACGGTACACCCTGGTGTTCAACGGCGAAATCTATAATTTTAAAGAACTGAGAGCCAAACTCTCCAGAAACCAGGGCATCGTGTTTCAAACCACCGGAGACACAGAAGTTTTGCTGCACGGCTTGATCCATCACGGGGCAGATTTCCTTCAGTTGCTCAATGGATTTTTTGCATTTGCGCTTTATGATAATCTGGAAAATACCGTTTTGGCCGCGCGCGACAGGTATGGCATCAAACCATTTTACCATGCGGAAGTCAACGAAACATGGGTGTTTGGAAGCACTCTGGGTACCTTAACAGCGCTCGGGGCCCCGAAAACCATCGACCACCAAAGTCTCACCACATTTCTTGGGTTGAGTTATATCCCGGCTCCGGCCACCATTTTGTCTGGCGTGTACAAACTTCTGCCCGGACATGTTTTGTTCGTTTCCGAAAAAGGAATCACAGAGCAAGCTTTTTATACGCTTCCGCAAAAAGAATTAGATGAAGTTCCCAATTTTGAAGAAGCCTCCAGACTTTTCAAGACGCATCTTGAAAACGCGGTGGAAGCGAGACTCCTGGCCGATGTACCTGTGGGCACCTTTCTAAGCGGCGGGCTCGATTCATCTGTGATTTC
>JBBSDD010000307.1:0-4381 GCA_038249755.1 Flavobacteriales bacterium
CGGTATTTCTAACGTTTCCTTCAGCCTGCCTGAAGAAGGACGCACCACGCTTGAAGTGTATGATATGAGCGGTCGACAGGTAACTACCCTTTTCAATCAGGTAGCCCAGAAAGATGTGGAGTACCGCATGGAATTCGATGGATTGGCATTGCCAAACGGCGTGTACATCTACCGACTTACCTCAGGTTCTGATGTGATGATCGAGAAATTCATGATCGCCAAGTAAGTTTTCATTTTAATCAAATACGGTAACCCCGTGCCGCACCTGCGGCACGGGGTTTCTTGTTTGCGCCGCCTGGTTTTAGGTTTCAGATGGTCCATCATATCGATCATTCCATCAATTAACTTAAGTTTCGCACATCATTTTTACGTGCCAGCAGGCTGGCGTCCTTCGGTTGTGAAAATATCCCGGGAGCCCCTGCGGGGTGAGATCTTCGCAGGCCCGAAGGGCCGTAATGGGTTCTTGGTTTTACCGCCAGCGGATGCCGTTTGAAAAGGAGAAAGCCGCGCTTCGGCGGGGCGTAATCGGGTGATTTGAATGAATGGTTTGATGTATGCTTTTCCTTTTATGCCACTGGCAGGGTCGAAAGGACCACTGCCAGGGCAGTGTTGAAATTTAATAACATAAGCCCCGTCCCTGCTACAAATATATGATGTGCGAAACTTGAGTCAATTAACTTTACATCGCAAAGACATTCATTCTGTTTTAGCTGAAATGCTCAAATTCTGGTATGTTCAACACGTTGTAATTTGATAACAAATGATTCAAAGCACAACGCAACAGATTTACATCCTGTGCAATAGTGTACCAGCATACGGTTGTCAGACTGCGCAGTCGTCAAACAATGGCAAGTAATTAAATAATATTCACTTCCCTTTCCAGCTCCACGCCAAATTGCGATTTGATCGATTCCAGCACCATGGTTGACAGGTCGTAGATTTCGCCTCCTGTGGCTCCACCGTAATTGACCAATACAAGGGCCTGCTTTTCATGCATGCCGCAATTGCCCACCCTTTTTCCTTTCCAGCCTGCTTTTTCGATGAGCCAGCCTGCAGCCAGTTTTACTTCATTTCCTGCTGCAGGATAATGCGGCGCATCCGGATATTCAGAAAGTATTTTTTCAAGTACATCACGCGACACCACCGGATTTTTGAAAAAACTTCCTGCGTTGCCCAGCACAGCCGGGTTTGGTAATTTGCTGTTGCGGATATTTATCACAGCCTGGCTTACATCTGCGATGCCCGGATTTTTAATGCCGAGTTGATTGAGCTCGTTTTCAATCGCTCCGTAGCTCACGTTGATCTGTGGATTTTTGAAAAGCTTGAAAGTAACGGATAGGATGATGAATTGATTTTTAAACTTGCGTTTAAAAACGCTTTCCCGATAACCAAATTCGCAGGTTTCCGCCGAAAAATGAACGATTTTGCCATTGCTGAGGTCATAAGCTTCCAGCGATTCAAAGATGTCTTTGATCTCAATGCCATAAGCACCGATGTTTTGCATGGGACTCGCGCCAACATTGCCGGGAATGAGGGAGAGATTTTCCAAACCGGCGTAGTTTTTTTCAATGCATTGAAGAACAAATTGATGCCAGTTCTCACCCGCCCCGGCTTTTACATAATAGTGATTGTCATCCTCACCAATGCAGGCAAAACCGCGCACATTGTTTTTCAAGATTAGTCCTTCATAATTTTTGGTGAAAAGCAAATTGCTGCCCCCGCCTAAAATCATATGTGGAAGCTGATTTACAGATTCATCTGCGAAAATTTCCTCCAGGTCAGTGCCATTTATAAATGTCGCAAATGCTTTGGCTTCCACTTCGATCCCAAATGTGTTCAGATTTTTGAGCGAAACATGGCGAGAAATACGCATCGGAGGAATTTTTTAAATCTGAGTGTTTTTGAATGGACGGTTCACGATCACTTTTTGTCGGTATTTGAAACAATGCGGTGTGACCAGAGCAATTTTAGAAAGTCGAGGTAAATTATCTTGGGCTCTGACTTTTTGAGGTAGGCAATAAAATAGGGTTCGTACACTGAAAGCACTGCGGCCATTGGGCGCTGCATCTGCCATTTTCTGATCTGACTGTACTTTTTGGTAAATCGAATTTCCCCGGCCGGGATTTTTCCGCTTTGCACGAGGAGCCAGGCATTTTCTGTGGCCTGCCTGGACTTTTGAAGAAAATCATCAGTACGATCCAGACCCGCGTGAACAACCGGATTTTCGATATGAACAACGGTTATATCATGTCGCTTTAAATCATAAGCAAACAAACTGTCTTCAAATCCATATTTGGTTAGACTTTCGTCAAATCGCACAGATTGAAATACTTTTTTCGCAATAGCGAAATTATTGGTTTGAAAGTGCAGGTGTGGATCGTTTATCCGCGTATTCAAATCTTTGGCTTCACGCTCAATGCCATACGTATAGTGAAGCAAGAAATCTTCATCCGTTTGAGAGAGATATTTGCGACCCCCATATACCACATCCACTTCTTTGGTTTCGAGATACCGACGGATAAAATACGATTGGTCAATTTCTGAATCACAGTCCAGAAAGAGGAGCCAGTCGAACATTGCATGATCGGCGAGGATGTTACGGATTGCTGCCCTGCCTGCATTTTTCTGATTGGAAATATAACGCACATTGGGCAGCGAGGACAGGCTGGCATTGTCCGTGAGATGTTTGGTGCTGCCATCTTCCATTACGACTATTTCATAATCGATGTCGGACGCAAGACATTGTTTGTCGATCTCGTGCACCAATGCACTTACAGGGTAATTATAAACCGGTATGAGGATGGAGAGCAAGTGATCTTATTCTGTGGTCACGGAATTGTCTTCGCATCGGATAATGCGGGACGAGAATTTTTTCATGTGAACATAATCATGGGTAGCCATGAGCACAGCCCTGCCGGTTTTACTGATGGAATACAGCAGATTCAGAATCTCTTCTGTGGTAGTCGGATCCAGATTGCCCGTTGGTTCGTCGGCCAGTATCAGATCCGGATCATTGAGCAAGGCCCTCGCAACCACCACACGTTGTTGTTCACCGCCAGAAAGTTCGTGCGGCATTTTATAACCTTTGGTTCCAAGACCCACTTTTTCCAGTACCTCCTGCATGCGTTCCTGCATGGCTTTTTTATCTTTCCATCCCGTGGCCTTGAGTACAAAAAGTAGGTTTTCATTGACACTTCTATCACGCAAAAGTTCAAAATCCTGAAATACGATTCCGAGTTTTCTGCGGAGATAAGGCACTTGTTTTCTTTTCAGGTTGGTAAGGTCAAATTCACCTACATGGCCGGTACCTACTTTGAGTGGCACTGCGCCGTACAGTGTTTTGAGGATGCTGCTTTTGCCGCTGCCCGTTTTCCCGATAAGGTATACAAAATCACCTTTGCTCAGCTGAATATTGACATCGGATAAAACGAGGTGATCGCCTTGAAAAATGGTGGCATCCTTAAGTTCGACGATGGTATCAAGAGCCATTTCTGAAATTTGCGTAAAGTTAAGATAATTTTGACAGCCTAAGAGCGTTATACCCTCCGTAAAAACGGGCGTGGAGGCCTTTATTCTCCACAAATTTGCGTTTAAAACTTTTGTATTCTGCAACCATAATTACCCTGCCGCTGCCTTTACTTTTACGTATTCATCCAAGCGCAATCAATACATGCCAAATTACCTCATGACAATCGCGAGATTGTTTGTATCCATTATATGCTGTACCACGCTCTACGCACAGCAACCCGAATATTTCCGCTCACCCGACGCTGAATATTTTGCCGGAGTCGAGATGCTCCATCATTCGCAGTACGAAGCTGCCCGGAAACGTTTCGGTCTATATCTCGACCGGCATACCGAGCCCAACAGCGAACATTATGTCAATGCATCCTATTACCACGCCTTGTCGACCATGCGTCTTTTTCACAAAGATGCGGCATATCTGATGGAAGAATTCATCCGGGAACACCCGGAAAGCACCTGGATCATCCCGGCTACGCTCGATCTTGGGTTTTATAATTTCAACCGGCGCTCCTATGAAGATGCGCTTTACTGGCTCAATCAACTTGATTTGCGCGATCTCAATGAACAGCAACGCGATGAGGTGCAGTTTAAAAAAGGATTTGCAGCTTTCGAGTTGGGTCGATTTCCTGAAGCCCGCACAGCATTTTACGATTTGAAAGACAAACAAGGCGAATACTACGGTCCAACCAATTACTATTACGGACACATAGCCTACACAGAAGGCAATTATCAGGCAGCGTTGGAGTCGCTGAACAGGGCTGCATCTGACGAAAGTTTCGCGCCGGTGGTGCCGTATTATATCACCCAGATTTACCATTTTCAGGAAAAATATGACGAGGTGATCTCCTATGGCGCC
>JBBSDD010000308.1:0-4347 GCA_038249755.1 Flavobacteriales bacterium
ATTTTTCTGAAAACAGAAAAGACTCCACCTGGACCACCTGGTTTGAATCAGGGCAGAAATTGCAGGAAGGGAATTACGCAGAAGGTTTGGAAGAGGGACTTTGGAAATCGTGGTACGCCAGCGGCACGCCAAAAGATGAAGGATATTTTGAAAGGGGCAAGATCAGTGGCGCCTGGAAGGGGTGGTACCCAAATGGCGGTCCAGGTTATACCGGAAATTGGCTAAACGATCAGAAGCAAGGCAATTGGAAACACTGGAGCGAAAACGGCCAACTTGAAGAAAATGCATGGTATAAGGATGGCTCCCTCAACGGACCTTACACGAAATATTCTTCACAGGGCATTCCGGAAAGTGAAGGTACATATGCGTATGGTAAACCTCATGGGAGTTGGATATACTTTTTCCCGGAAGGGGGCAAAATGCGGGAGGCTACATACCTGGATGGCAAACTAGAAGGCTTGAGTCAAACTTATCACCGCTCAGGGGGTATAGTTGAGTTTAAGGAGTTCTACAAAAACAACAAGCGCCATGGAATCTCTGAACAATTTTCTCCCAGAGGAAATCTTTTGCTTTCTGTAGAATATGAAAACGGACAAAAGGTGCGGGTGGTAAAAGATAACCGCATCGGCGCCCGTTAAATAGTGCGTGGGAATTCAGAAAACTTCATTACATTTGTGCCAAGTTTCGGTTTAGAACATGAGAGGGGCCTTAGCCCCTCTTTTTATTGGCGGCCCATTGATCACAGAAAGCACAGTACGTCAGCTTATTGCTGAAAGAATAGAAGGCACTGAATACTACATTTTAAGTGTGGATATCAGACCGGGAAATAATATTGTCGTGGAGTTGGAAAACAGCGGCCCCGTTTCTATCACGGATTGTGTTGCCATCAGCAGACAAATTGAGCACAACCTGGACAGGGAAGCGGAAGATTTTTCACTTCAGGTGAGCTCTCCGGGGCTCGATAAGCCTTTGCGGGATTACCGGCAGTACATAAAAAATGTAGGACGCACTTTGAAAGTGATGCTGGCAGACAGCGTGGAAACCGAAGGTGAATTAAAGGCTGCGGACGAATCGGGAATCACTTTGCTCTCAGTCCGAAAGGAACGCGTTGAAGGCAAAAAGAAAAAAGAAACAATTACTGAAAATCTGGAACTTAAGTATCCGGATATTAAACAAGCCAAAATAAAATTAAACTTCAAATAACCACACATGAGCAATACAAATTTGTTCGAATCATTCGCGGAGTTTAAAGAGTTTAAAAACATCGACCGCGAAACAATGATGCGTATTCTGGAAGACGTTTTCCGCAACATGTTGATCAAAAAACATGGTACGGACGACAATTTCGATATCATTATCAACCCGGACGAAGGGGATCTTGAAATTTGGCGAAACCGGGAAATCGTTCCCGACGGGGAAGTAGAAGATGAAAACAAACAAATCTCCTATTCCGAAGCCATTAAAATTGAGCCCGACTTTGAAGTTGGAGAAGAAGCAACCGAAGAAATCCGATTGGAGCATTTTGGCCGGCGCAGCATACTTTCCATGCGTCAGAATCTCGTATCGCGCATTATTGAGCTTGAAAAAGATAGTCTTTACAAAAAATACAGTCAGCGGGTAGGTGAAATTATTACCGGTGAAGTTTATCAGGTGTGGAAGCGTGAAATCCTGTTGCTCGATGACGAAGGAAACGAACTGATTTTGCCTAAAGCAGAACAAATCCCCAGTGACTATTTCAAAAAAGGAGATGCCGTAAGAGCAGTTGTCGCCAAGGTGGAAATGCGAAACAACAATCCGGTCGTTATTCTTTCGCGCACAGCCTCCGAATTTTTGGAGCGCCTTTTTGAAATGGAAGTGCCGGAAGTTTTCGACGGTTTGATTACCATTAAAAAAATCGTTCGCGTACCTGGAGAACGAGCCAAAGTGGCGGTGGAATCTTATGATGACCGCATCGATCCGGTCGGGGCGTGTGTAGGTATGAAGGGTTCACGAATCCACAGCATAGTTCGCGAATTGAAAAATGAAAATATTGATGTTATCAACTACACCAGCAATATTCAGTTATTGATTCAACGCTCATTAAGTCCTGCGAAGATTACCAATATCAAACTAAACGAAGCCACAGGAAAAGCGGAAGTTTTTCTGAAGCCCGATCAGGTATCTCTGGCAATTGGAAAAGGTGGACACAACATCAAGCTTGCAAGCAAATTGACGGGTTACGATCTCGATGTCTATCGCGAAACAGATGGTGACGATGAAGATGTTGATCTGGAAGAATTTGCAGATGAAATCGACAGCTGGATTATCGACGAGCTCAAATCAGCCGGACTCGATACAGCCAGAAGTGTACTGGAATTGAAAAAAGAGGAGTTGGTGTCGCGTACCGACCTCGAAGAAGAAACAATTGAAGAAATCTTTAAAATACTTCGCGAGGAACTTGAATAGTCACTGCGTCAAGGTTATTTTTTAATTTCGCACATTAAGGATAAAAAATTATATGCCAGGTAAATCAACACCAGTAAGACTAAGTAAGGCAGCGAAGGAATTCAATGTGGGAATTTCCACGTTGGTGGAATTCTTGTCTTCCAAAGGTTACGAAATTGAAAGTAATCCCAACTTCAAGATAGAAAACAACGCCTATGAGGTGCTTGTAGAGGAATTTCAGGATTCCAAAAAATTGAAGGAAAAGTCTAAATTGGTTGGCGTGTCTTCCGGCAAACGTGAAACCGTTAGCCTTGGCCGTGAAAAACCTGCAGAGCCTAAGCCAAGGGAAGAGGATGAAAGAGATGAGGTTCTGATCAAAAATGTCCAGGGCTCAGACGAAGGGACTTACAAAACTACCACCAAAAGTCCTGCCATCAATGTCGTAGGTAAGATAGACCTTGAAAAAAACAAAAGGCCAGCTCCTGTGGCCGAGAATCCAAAAATTGAAGAGCCCGTAAAGTTTGAAGAAGTGAAGGAGAAGAGCCCGGAAGTCGAGGCGAAAGCCACTGCCCTGCAAACTGACCTTCAAGTTTCTGACACCACTGAGACCATCTCTGAGATAAAGGAGGCATCAACATCTCCGGCAGAAGTGGAGCAAGTTGCTGAAAAGCCCGCCGAGCAGGCCGTAACAACTGAAAAAGCGAAGGCTCCGGAAATTGAAACAATTAAAACCAATTACAGCAAGCTTGTCGGGCCGACAGTAGTTGGCAAAATAGATCTTCCAGAAAGAGCGAAGAAAAAAAGTAAGCCTGTAATGAGTACCAACCCTGAAACGGAAACGCAACAGGGAAAACGCAAACGCAAACGGCTACCGCCAAAGGAAGACGTCAGAAGACCGGCGCAAGGCGCAACTCCAAGACCCGGTGACAACCGTCCCGGCGGTGGCCCGAATCGTCCAGGTGGCGGTGGCCCCAACCGTCCGGGAGGCGGTGGCCCCAACCGCCCAGGAGGCGGCAGCCCCAGCCGTCCAGGTGGTGGATCTGGTAACGCCAACACGAGCGCGGGTGCAAAAAGACCACCTGTTAGAGGCGGAAATCAACGCCAGGAAGTTAGCCAGGAAGATATTGACAGAGAATTAAAAGAAACGCTCGCAAAATTAAGCGGCAGTTCTAAATCGCGTTCAGCCAAAAACCGACGACTCAAAAGAGACGAACACGGGCGAAAGCTCGAAGAGCGGATGCAGCAGGAGGATATTGACTCAAAAACGCTAAAGCTTACCGAATTTGTTACAGTATCTGACCTTGCCACATTGATGGGCGTCGCAGTTACAGAAGTTATTTCAGCTTGTATGTCTCTCGGTATCATGGCGTCGATTAATCAACGTTTGGATGCTGAAACGATTTCTATTGTGGTCGATGAATTTGGATTCAACGTAGAATTTACCAGTGCCGAGTTGCAGGAATCAATTCCTCTTGAAATTGATAAAGCTGAAGATTTGCTCGATCGCGCGCCTATCGTAACTGTTATGGGTCACGTCGATCACGGAAAAACTTCCTTGTTGGATTATATTCGAAAAGAAAATGTAATCGCTGGTGAAGCTGGTGGAATCACCCAGCATATTGGTGCTTATAGTGTGGAAGTAACTGGAGGTCGGAGAATAACATTCCTCGATACGCCAGGACACGAGGCATTTACTGCGATGCGTGCACGTGGAGCTCAGGTTACTGACCTGGCCATAATTGTGGTGGCAGCAGATGATGACGTGATGCCACAAACAAAAGAGGCAATAAATCACGCCCAGGCAGCTGGTATTCCGATGATATTTGCAATCAACAAAATTGATAAACAAGGTTCACAACCTGAAAGGATAAAAGAACAATTGGCTCAAATGAACATCCTGGTCGAAGATTGGGGTGGAAAATA
>JBBSDD010000309.1:0-4342 GCA_038249755.1 Flavobacteriales bacterium
CAGGAAGTTTGATCGCTTTTGATCTCCTCAGTCCAGAATCCCGATAAATTTGGGAAGTTCGTTTCGCGCAAGTCAATGGCGTTATAACGACTGAAGAGTATATAAGAAACAAGGAGATATTCACCCTGATACACATTCGCCTTTGAAACCTGAATCATTACTTTCAGATTTTCGTCCGCTTGGGTGGCGGTTGAAGACCCCTGACCCCGGGGCGAACCTGATCCGGAATTTTGTTGCACATTTCCCGAAGAGGCTGACCCACGAAGCACTTCGAGGCTGAAGGGTTCCGTTTTATATGTTTTGCCTCCGACCCGCGCGGTCGCAGCGCCGATCATATATTTGCCGGGTTCCTTCGGTCGCATGGTATAGCTGAGCGTGACCGTACTCGATTGTTGACCATTTATGATGCGGTAACTGGAAGATTGAGATGGACCGAATACCACCTGAAAATCAGATAAATCAGGCGCTTCGATATCTCCGCGGCCATTTTCAAGCGTGAGTCTGAGGCTGAATACGTCGCCAGTAGAGACCGGATTTTTGTCCACACTGGCGTAAAAATTGACCTCCTGCGCAACCAGCGTTTGCACAGCAATCAGCATTACAAGTGCTGAAATCCAGTATTTACCAATCTTTTTCAATGCGTACCCTCTGGGCCTTGTGTTTTTCCTTGTTGAGTTTGTCTTGCAGTTCCTTTTCCTGATTCATCATGGCATCGAGCATGCGCTCGGCCTCTTCTTTGGTCAGTTGATCAGGTTTTGGTTTTTCGCTTTGCTCATCCTTATTTTCTTGCTGATCGTTTTGGTCCTGTTCTTTCTTTTCATCTTTTTCCTGGTCGTCCTGCTCCTGCTCCTGTTCTTGTTGCTCCTGCTCCTGCTGCTGTTTCAAATTTTGGGCATAAGCCAGGTTGTAACGCGCATCTTCATCTGCCGGATTGTTTCGCAAAGCATTTTTGTAAGCTTCTATGCTTGGGTCAATTTCGCCAGCCAGCAACCGCGAATTACCCAAATTAAAATTTGATTTGTTCTTCTCTTCCGGCGATTCCGACATGCTTGCCACCTTTTCAAATTGCTCAGCGGCCTTTTTGTTAAGCTGTGTTGCAGCTTCCATCACAGCTTGTTTTTCTTCCGGGTTTTCAATATTTGCCGCTTCCGCCATCATGGAGCGTGATTTTTTCAAGTAAGCATTGCCCGTGTTGAAGATCGCCTCTTTATATTCTGAATTTTCTCCCAGAGCTTCGTCGTACTGCGAAATAGCCGTTTCGTAATTCCCGGATTTATAGGCGGAATTTCCGATGCCCGTTTTCAATTTTTCCTTTTGCGCCATGGTGCTCAACGGAATCACAACCAGGGACATTGTTATCAATTTATACCAATTCATGATTCAAATATTTTAATCCGCCGGGCCAATTTCCCTTTGCGTTCATTTATAAATATTTCCATAAGGATACACAAAAGGGCGATACCCAGAAAGAGCTGATATCGATCCTCGTATTCAGCATAAGATACCGACGCCATTTCAGTTTTTTCCAGGGAACTCAATTCCTCCATAAGTGGATTCAAACCCACCTCTGAGCTGGAGGCCTTGATATAATCTCCATTGCCGGCAGCGGCGATCTGGCGCAGCATATCCTCGTTGAGTTGAGAGATGACGGTTTTTCCATCCCTGTCTTTTTTAAATCCGACTGCCTGACCGTTCCGCATATCCGGTATGGGGCTACCCTTGGCCGAACCCATGCCGATTGTATAAACTTTAACACCCCTTTCGGCAGCAGCTGTGGCTGCTCCAAGTGCATCATCCTCATGGTTTTCACCATCCGTGATTACGATGATGGCCTTTTGACCAGGATTGCTGAAATCAAAACTCATCAAAGACAGGTCAATGGCGGTGCCGATCGCCGTGCCCTGTACCGGCACCACATCCGGATTTACAGAAGAGAGGAAGAGCTTTCCGGCGGCATAATCATTCGTGATAGGCAACTGCACGAATGCCTGACCGGCAAAGACGACTATGCCAATTCGATCGCCGTGAAGATTGTCCAAAAGTTTTTCCAGGGCCCGACGCGCAAGCGTAATTCTGTTGGGGCGAAGGTCTTCTGCCAACATACTATTTGATACGTCTACGGCAACCATAATATCGATGCCACTCACTTTGGCCTCGGTCATTTTCGATCCGAGTTGGGGCCCGGTGAGTGCCACCACCAGCATGGCAGCTGCAATCCGCCAAAGCATAAATTTGATCACAGAATTGACACTGGAAATATCGCCGACCATATAGCCGAGAAGGTTGGGTTGGGCAAAACGGTCAAGGCGTTTGTTTTTGATCCAGGCCGTCACGTTGAAGATCAAAAAAAGTACAGGTCCGATGGCAAGTAGCCAGGCCATTTCTGGTCTTTTGATCCGCAATCCGGGAATGGCGTCAAGCACAATGAAAAACAAGAGGGCAAAAGCGATCCACAGTACAATTTCCAGTACGAGGGTGGCGATGAACATGCCCCAAAAATTGTATTTGAAATTGATTTGTTTCACGGCAAGGTTTGAAGGAATAATTGTCTGAACAAAAATTCTGCCAGTAGAAGTACGGCGCCAACGACCAGAAACCAATAGTATTCTTCAGATTTCTGACGGTGTTCGGTCACGCTGATTTTTGTTTTTTCCAAGCGGTCAATTTCAGAAAATATCCGGCTGAGCGCGTTGCCATCGGTAGCCCGAAAATATTCAGCTTCTGTCATGGCCGCGATGGATTTCATGGTCTCCTCGTCGATTTTCACATCGGCCATCTCGTATTTGTAAGTCCCGTCAGGATACATTGCGACCGGTGATTTCGCGCGGCCAATCGTGCCCACACCTATGGTATACACGCGAATCCCAAAACTCTGGGCTATTTCAGCTGCGGTGATCGGCGCAATGGCACCGGCATTGTTGTCACCATCGGTCATCAATATCACAACTTTGCTGCGGGCTTCGCTTTCGCGCAAACGGTTTACAGCTGTCGCCAAACCCATACCGATGGCAGTGCCTCCCTGAACCACACCTGTGCGCACATCTTTAAAAAGGTTGATGAGTACCCGGTGATCGGATGTCAGGGGACATTGGGTAAAACTCTCTCCTTCGTAAACCACCAGCCCAATGCGGTCATTGGGTCGGCCTTTGATAAAACTAATGGCCACTTCTTTCGCCCGCTCGAGGCGGTTGGGCTGAAAATCCTGGGCTAACATGGAAGCCGAAATGTCCATCGCAATCACGATGTCAATTCCTTCCGTGGTTACATTTTGCCAGCTCAATTGCGATTGGGGCCTGCACAAGGCGACGATGAGAAAACTCAAAGCGACCATTCTGATCAGAAACGGCAGATGTACCTGAATCTCTGTGAATATTTGTCCGCCCTTCGGAAACTGACTGAGAGATGACAATTTTACTTTTGGATGTCTTGCCTGAATCCGCCATACGTGAAAGATTCCGGCCAGAGGCACCAGAATCAATAGGAAAAACAAGGATTCATTATAATATTCGTACGCATTCCGAAAATACAACCATACACCGAGTGCAACACCCGTGGAAATAAGTGCATAAAACAATGCTATTTTTTGCTGTCTGCTCACGAATGATGCGGATTTTGGGTATTGTCGGAGGCAATAGCCGGTGATGGTGCATCAACAGCTGGCATGGCAATGGTGGCTTTTACAAAATCGATGGCTTGTGATACAGCTTCTTCGTTGTCGGTGTAATCGGGTTTTTCCTTTGCAAACTTGACCATATCTGCGCGGAATAAAATCGTACGCAGGGACCGCAACTGAGGCTCAGCTATTCCGCTGTACCGGAGCTTGTCCAGGATCTGTCGCGTGGTAAGTTCGTGGGCGTGAATACCAAACCCATTTTCCAGATAGGTGCGCAGGGTATCTGTAATGGATGTGTGATAATCCTTGACATCGCCTGTTTTATAAGCTTTTTCTTCCTGAATGCGCCTGAGCGTCTCAAGGGCAATCGCATGCGGTGTTTTCAATGGTTCAGATGGGAGGGCTGCAGGTCTGAGACGTTTCTTTTTGCGGTAACGCACAAATAAGACAATGGCTACGACGAGAATAGCTACAAGCGCCAAACCACCTGCTGCGTATGGCCAGTAAACTTCAAGAAAATCGAGCCAGTCTATCTCTACTTCGTAGATTTCACGTACGTCGACAATTCCTTTTGTGGTGTCAATCGCAACAGTTTCAACCGTGAGGAGAAAAGCTTCCGTTTTGGTTGGAACCCCATTGATGTCGATGATGAATGGCGGAATGGCATAATATCCACTGTCGAAACTCGTAATGAAAAGTTGCTGTTCCATCCGGGATTCCTTTACCCCG
>JBBSDD010000310.1:0-4325 GCA_038249755.1 Flavobacteriales bacterium
AAAATTCCTCCAGGACCATCAACCCGGCGCAGCCAGCTCGGTGAGCACTGCCCTCAAAATGCTCAAAAAAAGTGAAATCGTTGTCCGCGAGAACACCCTGTATCAGGTTCATGATGCATTGCTGACCAGGTGGCTGCAATGGAGGTAAAATGGGGTAAGATATACCAAAGATAGCCAGGCGCTTTTAATCGTCATCCAATTGCTCATTTTGCATTGGCGGATGCTCATTGCAAATTGCCCATTGACCTCATCTTGCATAATATATTATTTTGACTTACATTTGGTGTAAATTAAAACACATGCTAATTTGTAGTGGAAATAACCTTTAGTGCGCGAAAGTTGGAAAAACTGGCGAATGACTTTGAAAAGTGCCAAAAGGAAATGGGTCAAATCCGGGCAAAGCTCTACAACAAGCGTCTGGGTGATCTTCGCAATGCCCGCAAACTGAAAGATATCCGCCACTTGCCAGGTCATTACCACGAACTCACCATCGACCGCAAAGGATACTGGGCCTGCGACCTTGACCAACCGTATCGATTGGTATTTGAGCCACATGAAAATCCCATTCCAACTGATGAAGATGGGAAATACATCTGGCTAGAAATCAAAGGTGTAGAAGTCATAGAAATTACCAATTACCACGGCAAATAAAAATAAATTCATCAACCAATGGCTACTAAAATAAATCAATACCATCCAGAAATTGCTTTTCACCCCGGCGAAACACTCGTCGAAAAGTTAGCGGAATTGGGCATGGGTCCCAAAGAGTTTGCCATTCGAACAAGCAAACCAGAAAAAACGATTATTGCCATATCAAAAGGCAATAGCAGCATCACTCCCGAAATGGCAGTGCAATTTGAACATGTGCTGAAAATACCTGCGCACTTTTGGCTCAATATGCAGCGCAACTATGATGAATATGTTGCGCGCAGTGAGCGACAGGAATTATTGGCAGAATCGAACGAATGGGCAAGAATGTTTCCCATATCCGATATGGTGCATAAAGGTTGGCTTCCTGCTAAAAGCACAATTGAAGATAAAACAGCTGCACTATTGGCGTTTTTTAGTCTCAGCAATCATACTGCCTGGGAAAATTACTATTTTAAGCAGCATTTGAAAGTGGCATTTCGAATATCATTGGCACACACCAAAGAACCGTATGCAATTTCTGCGTGGTTGCGCAAAGGTGAGTTACAAGCCGCTCTTTTGCCCACCAAAACTTATGATGAAAAACATTTCAAAAAAGTATTGCCAGAAATAAAAAAGATCATGGCAAAACATCCCGAAAATTTCTTTAACCAATTACAGCAACTGTGTTTGGATGCGGGCGTGAAAGTAGTGCACACGCCCTGCATAAAAAAAGCCCCAATCAACGGGAGCACGCGTTGGCTAAATGATACGCCATTGATTCAATTAACAGGGCACTTCAAACGCAACGATGCTTTTTGGTTTACATTCTTTCACGAAGCAGGACATATTTTGCTTCATGGCAAAAAAGATATTTTTTTAGAAAATATTGACTACGATGAAAAAGATAAACAAAAGGAAATAGAAGCAGATTCCTTCGCCATCAAGTGGACCCTTTCAACAGACCAACAGCAAGAAATATTGAAGCGACTGCCCATCACAGAAGATGATATCATTGCGTTTGCAATAAAATTCAATACCCATCCAGCCATCATCATTGGAAGGTTGCAATATGAAAAATACATACCGTACGCCGTTGGCAGGCAGTTTTTCAAGCCAATCGTATTTGATAATTGAACGAAATAATAGCCGGACCACATTTCTAAAAACAAAAACCCCACAACGTAAATCCATTACGTCCTCCCCTCCCACATTTGCATGAAATGAAATCAAATTCAAGACCATGCACACAATGTCCATCTTCTCCGACCCGGAACGACCAAATACATCTAAAAAAAGAACCCGACGACTTGTAAATGGCAAACCCATCTACACCGGCGAGCTCAGCGGTTTGAAATACTACGACTATGGATTCGCCTCCCGCTTTTTCAAAAAAGACACCGTCCTCACCTTCATCCGCGAGCACAAAAACCCTTACGACTTCTTCGCCATTGCCGTGTGGTACAAAACCTGGAAAATTGGTTACGTTCCCAAAAACCAAAACGAAATTCTGGCCAATATGCTCGATCAGGATATACAATTGGAAATTCGTGTAAAAAGCGTGGATGAGAGGTGGGATGGGTATGGATGTGGGTTGGAGGTGGAGATTGTGTTGAGCATGTAAATCTTCATGTAGTGTGCCCCCGTATTTTCACAACCGCAAGATCATCTTGGGTTATTAAATCGGGGAACCAAATTTGAATGAACACTCTCTTTTCATACATCTGTAAATAAGAGTTTTAATAAACCAGGGGCTGGAAGAGGCGAAACGCGGATGCTTGTGAGTCTGGGGTTCCTTGTAGCTGTGGTTCATGGTCTTCCACTTTAAATTTTATCACGGATGTTTTTGGTATGTACCGGAAGGCGTATATTCGTATTGGCCTGTTCTTTATGAAGGTCGTCTCCATGTCGTTGAAGGGTGTCCTTCTCAGTGCAGTTATGGGCCTTTTTTGATTTCCATCCCGTCCAAAAGGAATAAAATAAACCGGCCGCGACAGAGCCGCTTGCTCCGTTGGGGTCGCAACAAAGCCCTGGTTTTTAACCTGGGTATTTTGTTTCTAACGATTTCACAATGTCCGACTTACCCGAATGCGAGAGCGTCTCAAATAGGCAAAAGACTCTTTGAGAAAGCTCGATGCTGAACAGATAATGGACTCCGGCCTGGGTTTGGTCATCTTCAACCCCTCACCCCTCCTCCACCTCAATCGGCCCATCCAGCAAGTCCATAAGCATGCTACCCGCCATGATGTGAAACCATTCTTTGAACATTTTGAGGCTGAGCTTTTCCGGCCATTGGTTTTTATCGGTACACCAATTGAATAGCTCCTGCTCAAAGATCTCGCGCCAATGCTTGCGGATGGCAGCGTCCACGCTCGTCCAATCGTCGCCAATGAGGTAAAAGATGGCTTCTCTCGGTTCTTCGGGGTTTATTTGCACGCCTTTGGGCTCCATATTGTTGGCCCAGTCCCAGTAAGGCTTGCGCGGGAGGATACCTATAGCGCCGCGGTTTATCATATCTTCCTGACTCATGTTTCATCGATTTTTAGCGGGTTTGTCATTGTTTTGAATTCACCGTAAGCACTTTATCATGCACAAAACTCCCGTGCTCATTGAGCTGTACATAGCCCAGTTGGTTGGTGAGCATGCGTGTATGGCCGATGCGGAAATCAGGCGTATTGCGGTGGTGGTGTCCGTATATCCAGGCATCGGCATCATAGGCTTTGATCAGGGCGTATTGCTCTGAGGCAAAAGCTTCGTTCAGCGCATCGCCCTTAAACTCCTTCGGATAATGCCTGAGGGTGGGTACATGGTGGGTCACCACTACGGTAGGCCCTTTGTGGTCAGTCTGGATCAGGTCTTTCAGGTGTTGCAGGCATACAAGATGCATCAAGTTGTAGCGGTCGGTGCTGAGCATATTGCGACCGTACCTTATGGAGCGAAAATCAGAAAGCCGCTGACGTATAAAGCCTTGATTGACCGGATTGATGGCAGACCAAAGCGTGGAGCATACGAAATAAACATCGTTCAGGTAAAAGCCCGTGTTCTGTGTTAAAACAACGTTGTCCCGGATAGCCAGGTCAAACGATTCGGGTGATTTTCTGAGGTCACCCCCATAGTACTCGTGGTTACCGGGTACCCACAGCACCATTTTCCACCGCGCACTCAGGTCATCGAGGAAGGCCTTGAATCGGTCCATCATGGAGAGTGGCATCACATCGCCGGCCAGCACCAGCACATCGGCCACCGCCTCAAGCGGATGCTTGCGCAGGTACTGTTCATTCAGGGGAAATTCCAGGTGGAGATCGGACGCGTATTGGATGGTCATCTTTCCCGATGAATTTGTTTGGCTGTAGGTTGTCCTTTTCAATTTTAATTAAAATCTGTTACAAGGGTATCACATAATATATTATTGGTATTCAGATCTATGACTTTGCAAGATGTCTCATTATAAAAGAACCGTCACATAAGCCGGGTCGATAACTGTGTGTATCGCTGATCAACATATTTCGAGCCCCCGTTTGCTAAAGCATTTTACCCTGACCATATCGATGACACCAACAGGATGATTTTTTTCATAACTGGAAGTGCGCGTGAAGATACTCAATGCTTTTCGCACAGTACCTTGTTAAGGGATATCGAAACCGCTCATCGTATGGTCGCTGCTTGATTTGGTTATCTCTTTATTTACATCATCCCCA
>JBBSDD010000311.1:0-4324 GCA_038249755.1 Flavobacteriales bacterium
TCAGAGTCTTCCTTCGAGCGTTCAATAAATTTGACAAGCATTGTGAGATTGGCAAGGGGTGCCCGAAAATTGTGTGAAATGATATTGAAGAAGTCGATAAACTGCTTGTTCTGGGAAGCAAGCTTGTCTGAATTTCCCTTTAATTGTTCTGTTGCTTCCTGGAGATGTTTTGTTCGCTCGTCAACCTTTTTTTCAAGTTGGGCATTTAATAAAGTGATGGCTGAGCGCGCTTTGTCTTTTTGACGAGACACCCGGATGAGCAACAAGGTGAACAGAAGTAAAATGGCAATGGCGCCAAGTGCAGTATACAGGGCTATTCTTTGCTTGGCGAGTATTTCCTCATTTTTTCGATTGATGGCTCTTAAATTGTCATTTTCCTGTTCCGACAGTTTGGTGTCAAATTCAATTTCGAGTGCATTCATTGATTGCTGCTGCCTGTGGATGGCCAATGAGATTCTCAGTTCACTCAATTCTTCAAAGGTTTCCAGCGCCTTTCGATATTCTCCCCTTTCCTTTTGAATATCCAATAGAGTTAGATATGTAATTTCTTTATAACTGTCTATTTTGCAGGAATCGCTTATGGCAAGTGAGAGGGCAATAAACCTTTCAACTTCCCGACTTTGACCGATGGCATTATACACAAGAGCCATCTTTAGATAAATCAGTGGATATTCGCATTCCTCGCCGAAATGCTGATAGACTTCGAGTGCATTTTCATAATAATCCAATGCTGAAGCGTATTTTTTTCTCAGATATTCAGTATACCCTATGATTGCATAATTCACAGCGTGACCACCCTGCCGTAAACTTGTATCTGGACTTAGTATGAGCGATTCCGTTGCTAACAGACCCGCTTTTTCGTAATCAGGTATGTTAAAGTAGCTTTCTGCCAAAGTTCCCTGAAGGAGAGATGCATAGAGCGGTTGGGCTATGACTGATGGCAGTCGCTCTTTAATTTTCTGTAGTTGAACTATAGCGGCAGCCGGTCGTCCAACAGCTTTAAGAACTTCGCTGTTCAGGTAATATCCATTAAAACGTTCGATATCGGTGAGGTCAGACTGAGACAAATAAGCAATTACTACTTCTTGAGCTGAATCATATTGATTGCTGTATAAAAGTTTTTGAACTACTTGATTCAGGGAATCATGCCTGCAAATCTCAATGGAACCCAAAAGCTCCAGAAACGAGACGGCGAAAATGAAGATTAAAAGCAGAGATTTTGATGTCATTAAACCGCTACATGAGGATACAAACGAGCAGCATTAAAACAACCTGCTCAATATGGAATAAGTAAGTCTCGAATGAATGTTTGATGGTGGAATAATACGTGCCAGTCAAAGTGTGTGGACATACACGTTGGTTAATGCCAAAATCTTTCACCGGGGAAAAGTAATGTTTTTCTGTGAAAACATTTGACGAACTTATTGTAATATCCTGGATTGTTCAAAAATAATTAGAATCATTGAGAAGGTTGCAAAAAAATCCTGGAATATCCGGTTTTTTATATCGCCTGTCATACAAAAATCATCTTATTCGAGCTCAACAGACCCGTGAGATGACCTTACCGTAATTTTATTCTGCGGCGTTTTTTCGGATCCTGCATGCAGTTGTATATTGGTATTGGTGATATCCTTCTTTTGTGATACAATTCGAATATCACCATTGGAAGTGTTTAAAACACCATCCCATGAAAAATCTGCAAAACTTCCTTCGAGATCTATGACATAACTGCTGCCGAGAATATTGCCGAGTTTCACATCTGAAAATTGGCTGACGATCTGAAGGTTGGTAAGTCCATTTTGAAGATAATTAATCCGCAGATCTCCGTGTTGAATGTCAAAATCTCCAGTTCCAGTAACCTTTTCGATTTTGCTATCGCCGAATTGCACGTTGATTTTGGAATTTTTCAGATCAGTTACCCGCAGGTCTCCATGCTGAACATGGATGATATTGCCATCTGCATAGTCTATTTTTAAGTCGCCAAATTGCACTTTCGCCTGGTTCCCTCTGGCAGTAGCCTGGGTCACAAAACAGGATCCATGTTGTACATCGAGATTGATTTTTCCAGAAGTGTTTGATACGGTTACGTCCCCAAAACGATTTTCGATTTCAAGTGCCATGCCTGCCGGCAGTTTTACAGTATACTCAATGCGGAATGACTTCACGGAATTGTTCCCGTTCATTTTGTTTTCGGTGACAACCGTTATCAATTCCTTTGTCTCGGTAGTCCTGATTTTGATATTATCAAAATTCTTCTCTAGATCTTTCTGATTTTTGGTAGTAAGTGTGATTTCAACCAGAATGTCAATCATTTGACCCCCGTATGTTTGCACGCTTATATCCCCAAACGAATTGTCTATCTTCAGTTTGTCAACTTTGCTGAAATTAAATCGTTCTGTACGATTATCAGTCTCCTGCGCGTGATTTATCGAAATCAGGAAACATGAGAGGGCTAGTAAACACAATTTTGCTTTCATATTCAGTCATTTATTGATTCGGTGGATTTTTTCTTTTCGAGATTTTCAATTAGAGTCAAGCGCAGCCGCAAATTTTCTATCATCGCCTGGATGACTTGTTCATGCGTGCCGCTCTGGTAAAGTTGTTTTTCAAGATCTGTGTAGATCGCGCTCAGATTATCGAGTTCTTTTTGATAGGCGGCCACCTCCGGATCAGTGGCAGAGAGAGCTTCAAGTTTTTCATACCCTTCGTTCAGTCTGATTCTATAATAGTTTTCTACCTCTGCAAATTCAGCAGAAATATCACCAAGCGAAAGTGAACTGTATTGCACATTTTCGGAATTGCTCGTTTTCGGAAGCCAGATGGAGAGCGACAAGACGACCAGAATAATAATTGAGGCAGCTATTCGCCAAAAAAGAATGCGTGTTCTGTGATCTCCGTCAAGCTGTTTTTCCAACTTAAGCGCGAAGCGCTCGGCATGGCCATTTTGAGGTTCCGCCAGGTCAAATTCATCGCGGTGATCTCTGAGGTATTTTTCCAGTTCAGACATATGTTTCTTTTACAAGTTCTTTAATTCTGTTTTTTGCTCGGGCGTATTGAGCTCGGGAAGAAGCTTCTTTAATACCAAGACTTTTGGCAATCGCTGCGTGATCCATTTCTTCAAAAAGATGAAGACTAAAAATAACTCTGCAGCCTTCGGGCAATTCTTTCATCGCGTTCAATATCCTTTGGGTGTCGTATGATATCTCCTCTTTTTCATCATAACTGCCTGTGGCTTTTGTTTCCCACTTCTCGTCAAATTCAAGCTTCACGCGCTTTTTTTTCAAATGGTCTAAACATTTATTGATGGCAATTCTGCAAATCCATGTGGATATGTTCGACTCACCACGGAAAGTATCAATTCTTTGAAAGGCGTGAATGAAGGCTTCCTGCATGAGATCTTCCGCTTCGTGCGCATCGCCCAGAATCCGCAAACACGAACTAAATACACGCTTGTAACACGTGTTATAAAGGTCAGTCTGCATACGGCGGTCATGTTTCAGTCCGTGTTTGATCAATTCATGCTCAGATCCCATGGGCCCGTTTTGCTGATTTTGCTATCTATCCTATTTGACGACAAAATCATCAAGGATACTACAAGCTGATTTTTTTTTGAAATTATCGAAGGGAAGGCATGTCCTTTGAAAGGAAAATATCGCTATAATGAAATTATGTCAAAGCAATTTCTTCTAATAGCGTCTGCGTTTTTGTACGACATAATATATCACTGCCGTCAAAAAGCTGAAGACAATAGCGGAAATGGTCCAAATCAACTTTTCCGTGTCGGTGAGCTGTCTGTTTTTCGCCCAGACATGATAAATGACCCATACAGCACACACGATATAAAATACTACCAGAAGTCGCCCCATTGTTTTTAGTTCTTTGTATTACCTAGTTGGGCATTAACCACATCATAGATGAGTATTTGCTTTTTGAGTTGCTCCATGTAATTTTTGGCCTGTCTTGTATCTTTGATTTCCAGCGCTTGTTCTAAAAACATTTTCGCTTTTCTTGGATTGCCCATCATTTCACCCGCTACGGCCAGGTTATAATAAGCTTTGTAAGCAAGACTGCTCTCGGCACTGTCTGTAAACTTTTCCCATTCCGTAGCAGCCACTTCCCAGTTGCCATCATAGTCCAGATTTTGACCTATCCGGTAAAATGCAGGAGATCCCGTTTGGTAATATATCCGGAAATCCTCTTTCCAATAGGGGGATATGCGCTGGAAATAATCGAGAGCGGCCAGATTCGCCACATCTGAAAGATTCATTTCTTTTGGATCCGTATTCATTGCCTCTTCCTGGGTGTAAGCCACTTTCGTAAAAGA
>JBBSDD010000312.1:0-4312 GCA_038249755.1 Flavobacteriales bacterium
GGAAATAAAGAGTTTTTGTTCAATTAATTATGGGGTGACTTTCCAATTGTTTGAGAAGGGTGATGTGAGGGGAGAAACTGCTCAGCCGCTTTTTAAATATTTGACAGAAAAAGCAACTTTTCAAGGCTTTGATATGAATCATTGGTTATGATCCCTGATGGCGAAATCTCATCACCTCCTATTCCTCCACAGTTCGAAACAGTGACCGTTATGGGATTCGAGGCATTGATGCACCCTACAGGATTTTGTGGGTCAATGTTTTGAAAATTCATACCATTGCCAAAAGAAGCGTGTACTACCTTGTAATTTCCCGGTATAAACTGATCAAATACGATCAACGGACTATCTTGTGAGATGATCCAATCTGATAAATCATTGTAAAGTACAACCCATTTTTGATTGGGACCATATGCACCTGTTTGTTGAAATTCAATCTGAGCAACATTTCCGATTCCACCGCAAATAAAAGTCTCGTCCAAAGCTGAAATGGAGCCACCATCTACTTCAGATGTGTTTATTTGTATCAAGTTTGACAAATTGTAACATCCACTGAGTTGATTTGCGTTTGTGATACCCACCAGATTCACAGTTTGATCATATGACATATGGGCAATCCGGTAAGAGCCGCCTGGATAATTTTCCATATTAAAAATTCCTGTGGTATTGGTGGCAACGACATCGTTATTCAATTGCACCAAACCGAAACGGCTCAATCCAACATTTCCACCTACAGACACTTCTACCAATTTCGGATTACCGTCGCCGATGCAAATACCGGTGAGTGGCGAAATCGTGGTAAGCATTCCGCCCACCACTGCACAAGAGCCTTCAGGAACCAATTGAACATCCAGAAAAGTAGTTTGATTGTCTGAGATTTCTACGGTATGTGTTTGCGAGATATAACCAGGCGCAGAGAAGGAAATTTGATAGCTATCTCCCTTGAGATACCGATGGTAATTGCCGTGGGGCAAACGGCTAAATATGGATGAATTGTCAATATCGTGCGCCGCGATATGAACCTCTGCAACCACAGAATTTCCCGTAAGGGCATCAGTAACCAATCCGCGCAAACCATAAAGGGATTGTTCCATGTAATTATAAAACGAATTTCTGTTGTATTGCCATCTGGATTCAAATTGGGAAACAGGCATGAGTTTGGTATTGGTCAATTCCAATGTTGTCTCCCTGCCCCTTTTGAAATAAGTCACAAAATCCTGTCTGCCGCCTGCAACCGGATACCAGGCATAACCATTGGTAATGCCATCGTTCAGGGCATCGAAATAACCTGACGCAGAATTGGCTTGAGCGGTATCCGCATACTCCCGGCAAATGTGAATCCACCAGTCGCTATCTGCATGGTCTTGGGGATACGTATCCCAGGGATAATTAATCAATTCGATTCCTCCGTGCATATTGCTTGACAAATCCATTCTGACATCTTCAGCAAAATCCATAAAGATGACCGTTTCTTGTTGATGTGGCACACCGAAAGGATTTGGACCGTAGAGCGGGTCGGGAAAATTGCGGTTCAAATCAATATTTGCGGAATTTCCTCTTCTTGCGTTGGAAACGGTATTGTTGCCACCGTGATAGGTGCCGTTGGGATTGGCCAACGGATTAATCCAAATCTCTACGTTGTTTACCAGATTTTGAATGCCTGCATCCGTTTCATAACCGCAGAGAATTTCCCTGATCAGACGCAAAGTCAAAATGTATCCAGCCGTTTCGTCACCGTGCATGGTTGACGTATACAGAAACCTGGGTTCTGCTTCAATAGAATCGGGATTGTCTGAAATTTTTACCGCGCGTATTTTGCGACCGCTTGACAAAGTCCCCAACTCCACCAGCCGGCATATATCAGGAAAATCATTCGCAAAATCGGTCATCATTTGCTCGTACAAACCATATGTTGGGTAAGCAGTCAGATTTACACCACAATCCGTCGATTTTAGTTGATTCCATTGATCCACGTCTATCATATCTGGTGCAAAACCTTCATTCGGATGACGCTGAAAAGTGAAAGGAATTTCCAGAGCGTTAAATTTTTCCATCTCTGGTCTCATCACGTAATAAAATACGGAGTCGTGGTGATGTTTGTGATCGAGTGAAACAAGTTTGGAAAAAATCTCCTTGTCTGCTATTTCAGACTTTAATGATCCCAGCACAACTTCTCCGTTTTGTGTGAAATGGGTCTCCGCAAGTTTCTGTGCGGATAAACCAAAATGTGCAAGGAAAATAATTGAGGTAAGAATAAATTTTGACATCGGCATCAATGATTAGAGCATCGGAAGATAGAAAATATAGTTATATAAAAAAACAGCATATTCAGAAATACAGTTCGTTCTTAAATAATTGGTTTCCTTCAGATTGAATGAAAGGGTTTTTCGCTTCAAATTAAATTATATGACAATGAAAAGATCATGAAACGAAAGATGCTAAAAAGATCACATTTTAATAAGTCGAGGCATGGAGTGATGCAATCTTAATTGCTGTAAATTTATTGCGCTTACGTTATCCCTGTGGATCGCGAAAAGAGCAATTGAGATTTATCCGGATGTTATTCTGTCCCGATCAATCCATTTAATTCGTCATAATATGTTTTTACCAATTCAATGTCTGCATCGTTGGTAGACGTTTTGTATTGTGGCAACAAGTCATCAAGGGAGGCTTGCAGCGTTTGCGGGCTTCCGCCAATTTGCTTTTCCAGCGTAGCGTAAGTAAATGCATTGTTGATGGCATTCAGCTTTTGCTTGAAATCTTCAGACCAACCGTATTTTATAAAGAGGGCCACGGATTCTTCATAAGAATTGTCAGCTGACCCGGGAATATTGTTGCCTTTATATTTTTCACCAATCGCTTTTAGTTCGGTGGTTAAGTTTTCATAAGTCAGGATAAATAGCTCAATGTCCTGATTGGTCAAAAGATTTTGTGCTGAATCCTGCGCCTGACAATTGACATACAGCAACACTGCTGTGAGAAAACAAATCACTTTTACTTGCAAACATCTTCGCATAACGACTAGGTGGTTAAAATGATCAGATCAAAATAATTGGTGGTGAAAGATAGAAAATAATTTAAATTTTCAACATGCTTTCAGTAATTCTTGTCAAAATGATAATTTTGACTAGGTCGGACTCTTTTTTCTTAACTGTATTTCCTTTGGAGAGACTCTCATCCGCAACCCGCAGAATCCTGCTGTGCAATGCTTACGAACCTAAATCGACGTTTAGTTCAACGAATATTATTTTCATAGATTGAAATCTGGTCTTAATCGAAGTATTTCGGGCACTCGTAACCTTCACGATGAAATGCGGTATAGAGTATTTGAATATTTCGTCGACATGAATAGAATTCCCGTCTTTATTTTATTGAATCTGATCGTTTATTCGCTTCAGGGGCAATGCACTTTAATTATCTCGCCCAATGCGCCTGAAAGCGGTTGTATCACGACTACAGAAGAAGTTCTTTTTACAAATATTTCGGGGACTTTGATAAGTGGGTCTACCTTAACCAAAACTGCGCCTGGAAACGGATGGAATTCCGGCGCAGCGAGTATTAATTCCGTAAAAATCAATGGCCTTGCACAAACCGTCATAAACCAAACGAATACAGAACGTGCTTTTGGTTTGAGCCAGGCAGACAACGGGACCAATGTCAATACAATCCAGTATGCTCTTCATCTGAACTCCAATGGAACGTTACAAATAAGAGAATCAGGCACCTTAAGAAGCAACGCCGGAAGTTATGCCAATGGCGACACCCTTAAAATCTGGAATGACAACGGAACTATACGCTATTTGAAAAACAGCACTGTACTGTATTCAAGCAGCCTGGCTCCTTCATCTCAGCTTATTATCGATATTTCCTTGCGCTCTTCCGGGTCACGGCTTGCGCAAATAACCCTCAGCCACAAATCTGTGTCATCATTCTCCGCTTCTGCTACTGATAACGTTGGGAACTGGACCTGGTACTCATGGACGCTCAATGGAGTTGGTTTGGGAGGAAATAGCCCCAACATTATCATTTCCAGCTATTCCAATGGGGATGTTCTATCATGCACCATGTTGTCCTTTTCATCCGCTTGTTTTGGTTTTCGGACTTCCAATTCTATTATCCTCTCGGGAAAAGTAGAACCGACTACTGAGTTTCATATTGTTGGCACAGTAGAACCCGGAGGAAACGATATGGCCATCGAAGATATCAGATGGAAAAACACAAGTCTCGCAAATGTAACAGTTTCAGGAAATAGCTTGTCAAAAAATCAAAATAGCAGTTCATGGAATGCCGGTGCGTCATCCTTTAATACAGTAAA
>JBBSDD010000313.1:0-4273 GCA_038249755.1 Flavobacteriales bacterium
CGAAAAGAAGGAATCTGCCAAGTCCGTCAAGACAGAAAATTTGCCGAAAGGCGAAAAAAGGGAAGAGCTGATCAGGTACAGCCTGCCCTGGCTGCCCCGGGCGACTGCCGAAGAATTTAAAGAACTCTTCAGCACCTTGCGGAAAAATGCGCGACTGACCAATGCCTACTTGGTGATGATGATATTGTCGACCATCATCGCCACTTTCGGCCTCTTCGGAAACAGCTCTCCGGTGATCATCGGTGCGATGATATTGGCCCCACTTATGTCACCTATTGTTTCATTTTCAATGGGGGTGGTGCGATACGACACCAATATGCTCAAGTACGGCATCAAAACCATCCTCATCGGCACCTTGGTGAGTCTGCTTTTTGCAGCGCTTGTAACGTTGATTATTCCTTTGCGCCTCATCACCGGGGAGATTGGAGCCCGGCTTTCGCCAAATTTGCTCGACCTCGGCATCGCGGTGGCATCGGGTGTCGCGGCAGCTTATGCACATGCCAAGGAAGAAATTGCCAAAACCCTCGCGGGTGTGGCCATCGCTGTTGCACTTGTGCCGCCGTTGGCTGTCGCCGGTATTGGGTTGGGTTGGTTTGACTGGGAAGTATTTTCAGGTGCATTTTTGCTCTATCTCACCAACCTTGCGGGCATCATTATGTTTGGCGGTCTCACCTTTCTGGTGCTTGGATTTGCACCATTTCGCCGCGCCAGAGCCGGGCTCATCTATACCTTGATTATCATTGTTCTCGTGTGCATACCACTCACATTTTCGTTTAACAGAATCAGGCAGGAAGCCCAGATAACAGAGATGCTCGAAAGTTCCGAATTTGGCGACATTCGTCTCACGGATGTCAAGGTACGGTTTGGTGAAAATCCATCGGTTTCTTTGCGACTTATTTCATCTTCAACCATCGAAGCTGAACAGATCAAACAATTAAAATCCGAAATAGAACGGCAGGTCGGGAAAGAGATCAGGCTGGAAGTCATTACAGCGATGGAATTTGAGTAGAATACGCTTTCTGCGTGCCGCTGGCGGGGTTGAAAAAACCGCTGCCAGGGCACTGGTGGACGGATACGCTGGCAGTGCTCGGAGACCATGCAAGCAGCGTGCGAGGCATTTGCAATGTTAGATACGATCAGCCCATTGCGAATTGCCAATTGCCAATTTCCCATTGCTTATTTACTTTCTCCATACCAGAGCCAATTCCATGCCGCCGCGCCCATTGGATATGGCGCTGAGACCGGAATAATTGAAATCATACGACATGCCGATCGCGAAATCTGAGAATTCAAAAAGCGCTTTGGCGATGATGGCGTCGCCTGTGCGGCAAAAAACACCGGCCGCCACGGTCATCGGTTTTTCGGAACTCGAAAATGAACCAGCATCGTTGAGGTTAAATTGCAGGAAACTGCCCAAAAGCGTTTGTTGAAACTGCCCCTGATGGTGGTAATAAACCGCGGGCATCAAAGCCATTGGACCCACGCCAAGTGCAATCCTGCCATTGATAAAACCTGTATATCTGGGAGCTGTTTCATACGTCATCCAATCGGCGCGGGCCAGCGCAACGCGCCCCATATGATAGGCAGCTACGCCAATATTCAGTTCCCAGGTTTTGGAAATTTTTCTTCCAGCGGAATTGCTGCCCGAACTGAATACCACTCCTCCGCCCAGATCGATATGCGATTGCTGGTCAGCGCCAAAGTTTTCTCCGCTTGCGATGCTGGGATCGTATTGGTAACCATTGTACTGACTGCCCCATTCGCCCACAGGTGTCGCACTCACATGTTGATCGTATCCAGCATTCATCCCGGCGCTTAACTTGCTGGCCGCCGAAAGATTAATATGATAAGCCAGATTGAGCAGGGCTGCCGAACTTTCGAAGCGGGGTTCTCCGGCAATGTCGCGTGAGAGGAGAAGTCCAATGCCAAAGCGGCCTGTTTTTTTGTTGATGTCATCGCCCATCGCCATATCAAAAGCCGCAGCTGAAGTGGTGAAGGGGACGGCCACAGACCGCCATTGTGAGCGGTGGTGAACGGAAGCCCGCATGGCGTCATTCTGACCGGCGAAGGCGGGATTGATCGTCAGGGGATTTAGGGCTTGTTGGGTGAAGAGCGCATCCTGCGCCATCAAAGGCATGGCCAGACACAAACCACCGAAAAGCAATACCGCAGTCCATTTCAGAACCGGGATGTGCCTTTCAAGTGTGATTTGTATCAAATGGCGTCTCACCGCACGATATTTATGTTTCCTGACTTACTGATTTGCTCGCCATCATCGAGAACGAGGTGAAGTGAATACACGAGGGATCCGGGATCCACAGGCTTTCCATTGAAAAATCCATCCCAGCAGTCCAGTTGATTTTTGGTGGAAAATACATTTTCACCCCAGCGGTTGAAGATTTTCAGATTTACCGCTACGACCCTGTCGCCCATCACACAGAGTAAGTCGTTGAGGCCATCGCTGTTGGGCGAAAAAATGCTGGGCAAAAAGGCCGTAGATGGTGGGATGGCCCGGCGGACAAACACGGAATCGGAAGAGGAGCAACCCAGTGCGCTTGTGAGCACGGCGGTGTATTTGGTGCTCAGTGCGGGATTTGCGATTGGGTCGGGACAAGCTGTGCAACTCAATCCTTCGCCGGGCGACCATTGGTAAGAGAGGTTTTCCGTTTCCGGAAGGGCGAAAACCACCAAATCAGCCACCTGTTCCAATTCCAGAAACAGGGAATCGGGTGTAATCACTGCCGTGAAATGCCCCAGGTTTTCGACCAAAAATGAGTCTGTAGTGAAGGTGCATCCGATGGAATCCGTAATCAGTGCCAAATAGTTTCCAGCGGATAGATCAGTGAGCGCGGCCCCCTGACCATTGCCGGGCATCCAAAGTATGTCGTAGATGTTTTCATTTCCTGAAAAGGAGAGGAGTATGGAACCATTTCCCTGATCGCAATATTCCGGAGTGACCGCAGCTGTGTCCAAAGGCAATTCGGGCGCAGAGAGGGTTACGTTGAACATACTGGCGCATGAGAGCTCATTGGTTACCACGAGGCTGTAATCTCCCGGGGGCAAATTTTCCTGTAAAGGTGCTCCGGAACCGGAATGGGTCCAAAACCAGGTGAGGGCGAGGGTGTCGCTTGAAAAAGCTTCGAGGCTTCCATCGTTGTAACCCGGACAGGTGATGTTCGTGGCAAACAACTCAAAAGCAGGTGCAGGCAGCAAGTCCAAATGAACGCTCGCCGTGTCAGTGCAGCCGAATTGGGTGGAAATCACCACCTGGTAATCGCCTTCATTGATGGCTGTCAGGGAGTCAATCATTGTAATTTGATCGGCACTCAGGAATTCATCAGGCCCGGTCCATTCATAGAAGAGCGCTCCGCCGGCAGTGAGGGTGGCGGTGCTTCCGGGGCAAACATTTTCCGAAATTGTCGCAGTGGCTGTGGGCGGATAATCCACATAAATGGTACGACCGGTGCAACCGGAAATATCAAAAACACTTTCGGCCCGGACATAATAGGTGGTCGTGGAATCCGGGCTCACCCAGATTGATTCTCCATCGCCGATGTACAGATCCGTTTCGCCGCAGGCATCCTTGTACCACACCCACTGCGCACCGATGCCGAGACATCCGCCACTGACATTGATCTCAATGGAATCGCCGTAACAAATACCGATTTGGTAAATGCCGGGATTGCCACCGCCGCCGCCGCCTCCACCGCCCCCGCTGCCTCCACCAGAACCTCCTCCATCTCCAGGACAAGCGCAAACGTTGGGCGGAGGGGTTGATTTGGGTTGGGTAAGTCGGGTGACAAAGGCATCGGCATCTCCGCCCATATCCATCTGGTGGATTGGATTTGTAGGGTCGAATGTAATGGCCATATTGGCGTAAGACGCTGTTTTTCCTGTAAAGAAAACTGCAGTAAAACCATAAACGGCCATGGCATTGGCTTCATCATCTCCTTCGCCGCCAAAATATTGGCTCCAAATACGTGTTCCGGCCGTGTCAAATTTGGCGAGGAAAACATCGGTTCCCCCCACCAGGTAGGTATTCAGCGAATCATCGGCAAAGTTGATCGAATCAGGGGATGCTGTGGTGCCGGAGATATAAACTTCACCGTCCAGGTCGATTCCGATGGCGCTGGCCCTGTCGCTGAGGGTGCCACCAAAATAAGTGTACCAAATGATGGACCCCGTGCTGTCGAGCGATGCCACGTAGGCATCTTCTACACCGCTGAATGCAGTTTGGTGGGTGCTGTCGGTGGCCAGGTTGGTTTCTGTATCG
>JBBSDD010000314.1:0-4260 GCA_038249755.1 Flavobacteriales bacterium
GATCGTGCCGGGCTTCAGGTCTTTTATTCCACCGATCCGTCTGAGGTTTGGAATGGATCGACTGCCGGCGGAGAATATTTGACCACATCAAACCTTTACGTGTATTTCCTGAAAGTAAAATCGGTGGCCGACATCGAAACGCGGGAGTACAAGGGTCACGTTGTAACGGTGCGTTAACTCAAAATATCCGATTGAAAATCTGAGCCCTCGCCTAAGCGAGGGCTTTTTTTCTTATAAGGCAGGTTTTGAATATCAATTGGAAATGATTTAATTCGAACGTTAAACCAATCAATACCAATTTGCCATGCTAAATTTAAACCATCTCTTGCCATTAATCGCCGTCGTTTTTATTCTTTCTTCCTGTGAAAAGGAGGAGCCAGAAATGGCACTCAAATCCCCCAATTCTGTAGTGTTAAAACTGAACAAAGACATTGAGCCCCTCAATGATCGGGAGGCTCTTTCGAGAAATGAACTCGAAGAAATCGCCAAATCCAAATTTGCCAGAGAGGGCGTCTTTCAATGGTCAGAAGTCAGCGATTATGTCGTTTGGAGCGCGGCTATCGCGTCTGACTCCATTATTTCGGTTGGATATCAACCTGAAGGTTATTCCAATATCGATCAATCTATTCATGAGATCAATGTCAATCAATCCGAATGGCGAAATGTCAGGGAAGCACTGATCAACTATGTGCTGGATACCTATCAACAACTTTATCCGGATCAAATCTGGGAGCGGAGTGATGTTGTTGCTTTTGGCGATAAGCCACTGCCCTATATCAATCTGCGCGTGTGGGACTATGAAGTATTGGCAAATCTTAGAAACTTTAGTGTGGTGCGGTACTGCGAGCCCATGGGCTTTGGCATGGAAGGAGAGATAGAGGCTTCTGACCGATCGGATAGCGGGTGTGGTGGAAATTCTGCAGCGCCATTTGTTCCTGCCAATGATTTTTATGTTTCTCCTCAGGGTGCTATGGTCAGTTGGAATTATATCCCCATGAAAATACATCAGGCATGGCAACACAGCAAGGGTGAAAATATTAAAATCGGGCTGATTGATACCGGAATGGCTCCGGATCAGCAAAAAATGGGCAGTGGATTTGCCACAGGTTTCTCCTCCAATCGCACGATTGAGAAAATTGGTACCCATCAAACCTGTACTTTCTTTATTTTTTGCAGCGATGATGGCCCGGATGATCAATGCGGACACGGAACCAATATGGGTGGAACGATCGCAGCCCCGTTTTCATCGGATGGTTCGCCTTCGGGTGTGGCATGGAAAAGCAGTCTCGTGAGCGTTCGTGCAAGCCAGGACGTATTGGTAAACAGCAGCACGGAAAAAGACGGTGTATCAGATGCTTTCTACGAATTGGGCAGCAGAGCCGATCTTAAAATAATTTCGATGTCCATGGGAGATTTGTTTTCAAGCGGTCAGGTTACAGATGCCGTCAATTATGCATACAACCAGGGAAAGATGATTCTGGCTGCCGCGGGAACATCCTTTGAATTCACCACTTTTGTCGGCGTCATATTTCCCGCCAACCTCTCCAGTACATTGGCCATAACTGGTATCAAAACCGGATCTCTGAACAATATGCAGAAATGCAGCAATTGCCACAGCGGATCTCTGGTGGATTTTGTAGTAACCATGCAAGACCGAAACAATGCCTCCCGCACACCACTCACACTCGCTGATGTTGGCAATGCACCAACTTACACCGGAGGATCGTCTGTAGCAACAGCCACCGCAGCCGGAATAGCGGCACTTGTCTGGGCTACAGATCCTTCACAATCGCGCGCGAATGTCATGGATCGAATGAAAGAGGCATCTAATTTTTATCCGAACAGAAATGGACAGTTTGGATGGGGTTTGATCGACGCCAATGCAGCAGTGTTGAATTAAGTGTGGCATTTGATTGTAAATAGCAAAAGGGCGAAATCTATCGCCCTTTTAATTTCTTTATCGTTTGGTTTTTAATGTAACAATTACTTCAAAACTGATTAATCTGTCATAATCATTTGATTTGGCTGCATGCTACCAGCGCTTGGATTAAGTGATTGGTCCGCAGCTTTTCCAGCAGCCTGGAAGTTTTTGAGGCGGAGTTTTTCGTCCCTGCTGGAAATTGCTTCGGCGGCTTGAGTCATGGCCTCCTGAACATCCTTTGGTTCGTTTTCCAAATGGATTAAAATGTTCTTAAAATAACGCGAGAAAAATTCGACAGAGAGATTGGATTTTCTTCTTGCGATCTCTGCGAGTGTATTGTACGCGTAAATTTTGAGATTTTGATCATTTGAATGACTCCATTCGTCAATAAAATGGACAGCATAATCTGTATTGGCGAGAATGAGCTGACAGAATTTCTCGCTAAAGGGAGAAGGGTAGAGCTGAGCTGATCTCTTTTCCAAATCATCCCGGGTGTAACTCTTTGGGTCGTCTATGAGGGTGGCGAGCATTTTCATGTCGTAATTCTGACAACAATAAAGTTCATCGGCCAGGCAAGGGTCGGGTTTGATCTCCCTGGCAACTTTTTGAACCTGTGAATAGTTCAGACCGTATGTTTCATCCCCGTTTTTTTCCCAAGCGCAATATCCATTCACTAAGGGATTCGCTCTGAGCGATTTCAACTTGTCGTTTATCTCGTCTAAAGTCATACGCAGGAAATTTGAATGGTTAATGAGATCGAAGTTAAGGCAATCATGTCAGAAAGTAAAGCCCGGACTTGCTGATTTTTTAGACCATTTGTGTTTGGAACTTTTCAACTTACTGGCTATGAGTAATTATCGTGTATAAAACGAATTTGTCTTTTGGGATAATTACTTTTGATGAAAATCACCTCATGGCCTATCTTACTTCTGCATTCAATCAATTTTTCAAAGAACTCGCCGCCAATAACAACAAGAATTGGTTTGATGAGAACCGAAACCGCTATCACAACGATGTTAAGGAGCCTTTCGAGAAATTTATCAGCGCACTGATCGAAGCTGTAAAAGAATATGAACCAACTTTGGATATGAAACCCGGCGACGCCATATTCCGAATCAACCGCGATATTCGTTTTGCCAAGGATAAAACGCCGTACAAGCTCAACCGATCAGCGCTGGTTTCCAAATATGGAAGAAAGGAAGCTGGTCACCCCTCGCTGTATGTGGAGCTTGGCCCGGAACGGATTTATCTGGCGGGTGGAGCATATGAGCCCACGAAGGAACAGCTTGAAAAAATTCGCGAGGCGATCGCCGCCGATGTCAAAGGATGGCGAAAAGCCATTGGTGACAAGGATTTCGTGAAATATTTTGAAGAGGTAAGGGGAGAAGTGAATAAGCGGCTTTCAGATTCTGAATTGACGCAGGCTGCCGCCGAGGAGCCAATGATCTACATGAAACAATTCTACTATCAATGTCAGCTCGAACCTGAGATGGTGACCAACAAAAATCTTGTGCAGGAAATTATGAAAAGATATAAAGCCGCACAACCGGTGCATCGGTTTTTGGAAGATGCGCTAACACGGAACTAAGGCGTGTTTTTAATATCATTCCAGATTTTGTAGAGATTTTCTTGATTTGGCCTGTTGGGTTCTTCGACTTCCAAAGGTTCACAAGGAATTAAGCTTTCCCTGCACGCATGGGGAAGTTGTTGATAGAGTGATGTTCCTTTCGTTTTCCAAGCGATCATTTCTTCGCTGGCTTCCCGGATGATTCTTGCCGGATTTCCCACGGCCACACTTTTTTCGGGAATTGACATACCCGCCGGAACGAAAGTTAATGCACCAACAATGCTGTCTGCACCAATCATAGCATCGTCCATCAGCACAGCGTTCATTCCGATCATACAATTGCGCCCGAGATGGGCACCGTGCACCACGGCTCCGTGGCCTACATGTGCACCGGGTTCCAGCACCACGGTTTTGCCAGGAAACATATGGATGGTGCAATTTTCCTGCACATTGCAGCCATCACCGATTTCTATCCGACCCCAATCACCGCGTATGGCAGCTCCGGGACCGATATACACATCTTTGCCAATCATTACATTTCCGGTTACGGTGGCATTCGGATGAACAAATGCCGTGGGATGCACCACTGGAATAAAACCTTTGAAAGAGAATATATTGGCCATAATCAGACATTGGGATTTTCAAGTACCACGGCATACCCTTGTCCGACACCGACGCACATGGTGCAGAGGGCATATTTTTTTCCGGTAAGGTAGAGCTCAAGCGCAGCTGTATAAAGCAGGCGCGCGCCCGACATGCCCAACGGATGACC
>JBBSDD010000315.1:0-4258 GCA_038249755.1 Flavobacteriales bacterium
ATATTCCCAGTAACAAGGGATGATAGGCCGGCAAATTCGCAATGGCCTTTTCACGCATCTTATAAAATTCCATTTCCCCGCGAGGTTGCGCATATCCACCCGTGCGATGCAGGTAATAAGGTAAGATGCGTTCAAGCTCGATATCGACTGCACGCAATCCGTGCGGCGTTTCGATATTTACGATTTGATCGGCGAGCAAAACCTGAAGGTCATCCCGGAGGTTGCTCATGGCTTTGGCGGGATTTTCTTTGAAGGTTTCGTAATAATCGCTTACGGCGATGGGTTTCCCCAAATTGACAAGCAGACGCGATTGCGAGTCCTGATAATTGCTGTAATTCAAACCCATCGGGACCACCTGTATGTGCAAATGATCATGGTCTTCAAGGGCCCCAAAAAGAATACGCGCAAACCCCTTGCTCAATGGCCGCAACCGGCGCTCCCCAAGGTGGCTGGCCTCCGGGAAAATCAACAAGGTACCGTCATTGCGCAAAATCCTGAAACACTCGGCAAACACCTCATCATTTTTCGACAAGTTGGCGAGGCCATCCCGCTGCCGGTAGACAGGCATCATATTGAATGAGCGAAATAATGATCGTGCAAATTTTGATTTAAAAACATCTGCCCGAACCAAATAATGGATGGGTCTGGGTGCAAATACCGCCGGGATGAGTGCATCCATAAAAGCATTCTGGTGGTTGGGAGCCAGCAATACGGGTCCATCGGCAGGATAAGTTTCCCTGCCGTGAATTTCGATGCGCCGGTAAAACAACTTGACGGCCAGCCGCACCCAAAACCGAGCCATCACGTACCAGAGTTTCTGCATCAGCGAAGGATAGCGCCCAATTCCGTTTCCAATCGGGTTTGAATATCCTTCATGGTTTTGTCGATGTATTTGTCATTCAATGTGCGATTTGCATCCTGTAAGCCAAAACTCACCGCATAACTTTTCTTTTCCGGAGGCAGATTTTTCCCTTCATAAACATCAAACAGGGCAACTTCTTTCAATAAGCTACCAGCAGACTTCCGCGCCAAATTCTCAATGGCGCTGAAGGGCACATCTTTGTCCAAAAGCAGCGAAAAGTCTCTACGTACAGCTGGGAATTTCGGAAGTTCGGCGTAAGTTTTTCCGGCGTGTTTTACCATTTTCATACAGACACTGAGATTCAGCTCAGCGAAGAATACCGGCTTTTTAATCCCAAATCGTTTCAAAGCTGCGGGGCTCACCAACCCAAATTGGCCGAGGGTCTTTCCAGCTTTTTGTAGGGTTTGCGCTTCCGCGAAAAAGGCATCCGACCCATCCGCGAATGTCAGGTTATCTGAAATTCCCATCACTTCCAAAACCGATAAAAGGTGACCTTTCAAATCGGAATGGTCAAATGGCATAGATTGATTGTTCCAGTTTTCTGAAAATCTGCTGCCAGTCAAAACCAGACCCAGGTTGGTGGTCTCACCATAGCCGGGATCTTTTTTGAAATAAACGGTGCCCAATTCAAACAACATCAGGCGCTCGGATTGTCGGTTCAGATTGAATGCCACAGCCTCAAGCGCGCTGGATATCAAGGAAGGGCGCAGCACATCCAGTTCGCTGCTCAACGGATTTAACACAGAAACCAACGAATTTTCGAGGTCCTTGCCCCCCACGGCCACCAAATGATCAGAGCGCGTCAAGCCATTGGCCATCATTTCTGAAAAACCACGACCGGTTAAAACACCCGCCATCTGGTCAAAAACTTCCTCCCGGGTCGGTTTTTTGCCGATCGAAACGGAGAGTTGCATGCGCTCCGGTAGATCTACGCGGTTGTATCCGTATATGCGCAAGATTTCTTCCACCACGTCGACTTCCCGCGTTACATCCACCCGGTATGTGGGTATGGCGAGCGAATAATGCCCATCAGGAAGCTTGTTAAATTTGATGTCCAAAGAATCAAAAATGCCTTCGAGCACCTTTTCGCTGATTTGCGTTCCACACAGTTTGTTGCATCGTTCGACAGAAAAATCAATGATCACCGGATTCAAATCCATGTTGACGATGTCGATGAGTGGTCCACTCACTTTCGCATTGCAGATGCTTTCCATCAACACAGCCGTGTGACGCAGCGCGTACAAAGTTTCGTTGGGATCAACGCCCCTTTCGAACCGGAAAGAAGCATCTGTATTGAGGGCGTGGCGTTTGGCTGCCTTGCGCACCCGCACCGGATTGAACCATGCGCTTTCGAGAAATACATTTTTGGTTGATTCCGTCACCCCACTTTCGCCACCACCGAATACCCCGGCGATGCACATCCCGCCTTCTGCGTCGCAGATGATCAGGTCGTCGCCGTGAAGTTTTCGCTCCACCCCATCGAGCGTTTTGAAAGTTGAGCCTTCCGGCAAAGTTTTTACCATCACCTTGCCACCCCGAATCTTATCGGCGTCGAAAGCGTGCAGGGGCTGACCTGTTTCGTGCAAAACGAAATTCGTAATATCCACCACATTGTTGATCGGGTTGAGACCGATGGACCGCAAACGGTTTTGTAACCAATTGGGCGATGGACCCACTTCTACATTTTTAAGATAGAGACCGGCGTATCGACCGCAACCATCGGTATCGATCACTTCGACGGAAATGGCCGGATTTCCTTCTTTTTCTGTCCCAATCACGCGAAATTCGGGGAGTTTAGCTTTTATTGGTTGCCTTAAACTCAGGCGGGCAGCCAAGTCACGGGCCACGCCGTAATGTCCGAAAGCGTCGGTCCTGTTTGGCGTAAGCCCGATTTCAAAAACCTGATCGGTTTCCATGCCCAGAAAATCAGCGGCACTGTTACCAATTTTGGCCGTTTCCGGCAAAACCATGATGCCATCGTGGCTTTCGCCAATGCCGAGTTCATCTTCTGCGCAGATCATCCCGAATGATTCCACACCCCGGATTTTGGATTTTTTTATTGTTAAGGGATTCTCGCTATTCGGCTGGAGCACGGTTCCAACCGTCGCCACAAAAACCTTCTGATCTTTGGCCACGTTGGGCGCGCCACAAACGATGGTGAGATTTTCCGGACCCCCGACATCTACGGTGGTCACCCGCAGGCGATCGGCGTCGGGATGCGGCACCACATCGAGCACCTTGCCCACCACAACGCCTTTTAATCCACCGGGCACAGTTTCAAAAGGAATTAATTTTTCTACTTCAAGCCCGATATCCGTCAGGATTTCCGCCACTTCTTCTGCCGCGACAGTGATCGGCAAGTAAGTTTTGAGCCAATTGAATGAAATCTTCATGAACCTGAGAATTGAACCGACGAAAGTAAAAATTAATACCCTGTTTTCCTCAGGATATCCGGCTCCAATTCGGTTTGTTTCGGATGATTTCTTTGGCCCGGTTTGCCACAGGCGCATTTTGCGGAAGCGCGAGTGTGGGATCGGCGTCGAGGATGTCGATTACAGCGTTTCGGGCGTATTGCAGTATGAGGCCGTCTGTGGCGAGGTTGGCGAGTTTCAGGTCGAGGAGTCCGCTTTGCTGGGTACCCATGAGGTCGCCCGGGCCGCGGAGTTTGAGGTCGACTTCGGCAATTTTGAATCCGTCGTTGGTTTCGGTCATGGTTTTGAGGCGAAGCCGGGCTTCCTTGCTGAGTTTTTTGTCGGAAACGAGGATGCAATACGATTGGTCCGCGCCCCGCCCCACCCTGCCGCGGAGCTGGTGGAGTTGAGAAAGCCCGAAACGCTGGGCGCTTTCGATTACCATGATCGAAGCGTTCGGCACGTTTACGCCGACTTCTATCACCGTGGTGGCCACCATGATCTGGGTTTCTCCTTTCACGAAACGGTTCATTTCAAAAGCTTTGTCGGCTGCTTTCATCTTTCCGTGTAGGATGCTGATTTGGTAATTGGGTATGGGAAAACGCCTTGAAATGCTCTCATAACCGTCCATCAAATCCTTGAGATCGAGCGTGGCCGACTCTTCGATGAGTGGATACACCACATATACCTGACGGCCGCGGCGGATTTGGTCTTCCATAAATCCGAATATTCTGATCCGCGAACTGTCAAAAACATGGGAGGTGTGCACGGGTTTACGGCCCGGCGGGAGTTCGTCGATCACGCTCACGTCGAGGTCGCCATAAAGCGTCATGGCGAGGGTGCGCGGAATGGGCGTGGCCGTCATCACGAGCACGTGCGGTGGCAATATATTTTTTTTCCAGAGTTTGGCGCGTTGGGCTACGCCAAACCGGTGTTGCTCATCGATCACTGCAAGGCCGAGATTTTTGAATTGCACCCGGTCTTC
>JBBSDD010000316.1:0-4244 GCA_038249755.1 Flavobacteriales bacterium
GAAATTTTTCTGGATGCCCATCCTGAGCTTCGAGAAGAGCTTGCCAATTTTGAAAATATTTCCCTTGAGGGGAAAGATGATTTGCCCGGAGCCGACTGGAAAGGCTTGAAAAAACCTTCCTTGTCTGACCTTGTCGATGATATTTCCGCTCGGGAGAATTTATATTTCTCCGCCATGGAAGGCTCCATTCTACCGGCAGAAGCACGGATTTTGCAAGACCTTCTCGCCATTGAGATATTTAAAGCTGAGTTCAGCCTCTGGCAAAAAGCGCGTTTGAAAGCGGACAGTGAGGAAGTGATTGTGAAAGATCCAATTTATCAGTTCGGACTCGACAAGCCATTGTCATCGTCAACTTACGAAGCTCACCTCACGGCACTCAGCGAAGGATTGTTGGATGCCGGTCAAATTGCGCAACTTGAATCATTTGCCGACAGGCTGCCTTCCGGCAAAAAAGATCTGGCAATTGCGAATAACCTGCGGCTGAAACCTGCACTGGGTATTTTTTACCCGGATAAAAAATTGCTGTACAAAAAAGAAAATAAATCAACACTTTTCTGGGTGTATCGCGCCACGGGCGTGGCAGCAGCATTGCTTGTTGCCTTCCTTTTGTGGACTGTCGTGGGAGATAATAATTCTGCTTTAGATCAATCTATCGCGGAAAAAGTAATTCCCATCGTTGAAAACGATACCACCAAGACTGTGGAATCGGAATCTGAAACGGATAGCACAAAAAATCTCCCGGCAGGTCGGATTGTGAAACCAAACCTGAAAGAATGGGAAGTTCGCGAGCCCGACCCGGTTGAGTACGCTGAATCAACAAAACCTGCCAGGGAAAAAATCACACGCACACCCGAAATCGAAGTAATAGAAAGTTTGGAGATAACCGAATCAGACATTCAAATCGCTGCATATGATCCAATGGTTGAAAATGAGAAATTGGAAAATGTAACGGAAGAGCAGGAGCGCGAAGATGAGGTATCCGGTTCATTGGCGGAGCAGCAAAGCCCAAAGTACCTTTCATTGGGCGAATTGGCAGAGCAAAAAATCAAAAAATCGCTCGATGTGGATGTCGTTGAGCGCGATGCCATGGCATTGGCTCTGGCCAAAAAACTGACGGATAAGGCGAGCCAACTTATCGATGCAGAAGTGAGCCGTGAAGGCAGTACTTCGGCTTCGGGTGACGAAAGCCTCACCTACACCGTGCGACTCGGCAGCTTCAAAGTGAGCCATATAAAATCGAAGTAGGTGTAACTAATCTGGATGCCTGCCCGTCACAAAAACATACAATCAAAAACGCAACAAATGAAAAAGCTATTCACCCTGATCGCAGCACTTGGAATCACAAGTCTTGCCATCGCCCAGGAAGGGCCGGCAACCCCGGATAGTATGGAAGTAATGCCGGGAGATACCCTGAGGAAAGAAACGAGAACTTCTGACGACACCACGTATATCGATCTGAAAAATGCCAAAATAACCATCGTCAACAAATCGAAAGAGGAAAAGGAAGAAGGGCGCACATCGAGAAGCGACAAATATGAACTTGCCTGGTGGAGCGGCATTGATATCGGTGTGAACGGAATCATGGGCGACGATTATCGCACAGAATTAAACCCGGACTTCGATTTTTTTGAGCCCGATTATGGTAAATCGAGATATATCGCCTTCAATGTGGCACAACTAAAAGGGCGAATTATCAAAGACTATGTGGGTATTACCACAGGTCTGGGCGTTCAGATCTACAATTATAAATTCAGCGGAGACAATGTATTTACTTTTGGCGACAGCCTGCCAGCCGCCCCATCCGGTGAAAGGAATATCTCCAAGAATAAATTGCGGGCATCCTACCTCGCAGTGCCTGTGATGCTCGAATTCAATACCTCTCTCAATCCCGAAAAATCTTTTCACATCAGTGCAGGCGTTGTCGGAAAGGTGAGATTTGAAAACATGTACAAACAAAAATTCAGTTTTGAAGGGAGTGAGAGCAAAACGAAGCTAAAAGGCGACCTCGGCCTGAATCGTTTGGGAGCTGATGCCATCGTACGGGTGGGATACAGAAAACTGACATTCTTCACCCAGGTTGGCTTGCTGCCTCTGTTTGATGATACCGACAGCAATCCTGAACTCTATGCGTTTGCAGCGGGATTGAGCTTGATTTTCTAAATTTCATACGGACATACTTTTACAATAAAGAGCGCCTTGGCGCTCTTTATTTATCAGGATTTTACATAGAATATATGAAAAACGTCTCGCAAAATCCATTTTGAAATTATGGCAAGCAGCAGACAGACGTACCTATCTCTGTCAGATAATTTATTTCTTTGCATGCCAACGACATATATTTTCTGAGGATGCGCTAATTTGACCAATTAATTTCATTTGATGGCAAAGTATATTTATCGATATTTGAAGTTTTTTATACTCTGACACCCATGTATAGATTGTTACCTATTGCGTTTGCTTTATTGCTTTTCTCTTGTGTCAATGAATCTCAGCCTGAATTTGAGCAATCCGAAACCAATTCAACACCGATAGACACCAGTTTTGCTGGTAAAATGGCCTCTGCCCATCAGGCTGAAATTTTTAATTCATTCGAAACAGTAAACTTTCGGATTCAACTTTATTTCGGTGGAACGGAGCGCTTGAATGCCGACGTTACCCTCGCCACCAATGGTACAAAAGGATTTTTTTCTTTGGCCGACAGTACTTTTTTGGGCTTCGATGGTGGCGGCGTGCTCACTTCTGACGGCTATAAAAATCCGGATGGCGCGCGATTTGCCGCTTTCACCTGGTCTTACTTTTTCATGTTTCCCTACAAATTGCAGGATACAGGAACACGCTGGGTCGATTATGGCAATCCAAAGTTGAATGGAAAGAATTACAATGTGGGAAAATTAGAATTTGAACCAGGCACTGGCGATGCCCCCGACGACTGGTATATTGCCTACGCCGATCGGGAGACCAACCTCTTGCATGCGGCAGCCTACATCGTAACCGCTGGCAGCAACCGGGAAGAAGCCGAAGCGGACCCACACGCAATTACGTATTCCCAATATGAGCAGGTTAATGCCATTCCCATGGCAACGCGTTGGGATTTTTCTGCCTGGAGAGAAGGAGTTGGCTTGACCGATGAGTTGGGATATGCCGAAATATCGAATATTTCTTTCAGCAAAGAAAATTTTGAATTTCCGCTGGAATTGAAGAATCCAAATTGACCTTAATTGAACTGAGATTGATCAATTTGAAACGTTTGATTTCAATCACTTAAAACAATTCTTTGAAGAAACCAGACAGAGAAAGATGGGCGTAAGTTTCGGCTTTTATTTATCCGGATTCTCTATGACTTTGGGAACCTTAAAGTAGAATGAATCGTGTTTGGGTGCATTCTTCAGCGCCTGGGCCTGGGTCAATTGTTCGGTTACTTCGTCGGGTCGAAATACATTGACCTCCGGATTCATAAAAATCAGTGGATCTACCCCCTCCGTGTCGAGCTCTTCGAGCTGGGCTACAAAATTGAGCATACGCTCCATGTCGGTTTTGATCTGCTCCTTTTCGTCAGTATTAAATTCCAGCATTCCCAGGCGGGCAAGTTTGTCTATGAGCGCGTCGTCAACCTTCATATGCCTGCAAATGTAAGCAATTAGTTTATGGACTTATCCCCCGTACGGTGTAAACTCACTTCCGTGGGATTACCTAATTTAGCACTCCAAATTTCATCTATGTCCCGAATTCTTACAGGCATCCAAAGCACTGGTATTCCCCATTTGGGAAATATCCTTGGCGCAATACAGCCGGCTATTGCGTTGGCAAATGAAGCCAACAATGATGCGTTTTTGTTTATCGCAGACCTTCATTCGCTTACCACCATCAAAAATGCCGGGGAGCGCAGAGAATACGTGCGCGGTGTGGCCGCGACATGGCTGGCCTTTGGTCTGGACACCGATCGCCATACGTTCTACCGACAAAGCGACATCACCGAAGTGGCAGAACTCACCTGGTATCTGTCCTGTTTTACGCCATTTCCCATGTTGGCCAATGCGCATAGCTTTAAGGATAAAAGTGAGCGCCTGTCAGATGTGAACGCAGGTCTGTTCTCCTACCCCGTGCTCATGGCTGCTGACATTATGCTGTACGATGCCGATTTTGTTCCTGTGGGAAAAGACCAATTGCAACATTTGGAAATGACGCGTGATATTGGAACAGCTTTCAATCATCAATATGGTGAAACGCTCGTAATACCGGAAGCA
>JBBSDD010000317.1:0-4229 GCA_038249755.1 Flavobacteriales bacterium
AATACCCTGGCCCAATACCCGCAAGTCATCGTTAAGACCATCTCCATTTGGCGAAAACGCAGAAGGCACGCCTACAGCTGCCACAAAGTTTACAAATACGGTAATGGTATCGACGGCTGTACAAGTACTATCTTCACTGTAGTAAACAATGTATGTGGTGGTTTCATCAGGGGAAGTTTGTACAATTTGATTTCGAAAATTGTCAACCAAATCAAATGGTTGCCAAAGAAAATCTCCCACAGGTGGCGCGCCCCCGAGGCCAGCAGTAAGTGAAATGGTTGCTCCCGAATTAATCGTCCGGTCAGGGCCAGCATTCAAAGGAGGTCGTTCTCCAACGAATATGTTTGCAATAACAGGAGTGGCAGCTCCGGATGGATTGAACGCTTCAATGATCACTGTGTAGTTTCCGATGGCATCAAAACAAACAAGACCCGGGGTTTGCGCTATGGACGTTTCAGGATTTCCTCCAGGAAAATTCCAATGAACTGAATCGGCATTTGTAAAAATCGCAGAGAAAAATTCGCAGGTACCGGCGCACATGGTGTCTGGTAACATCGCCTCTATTGTTGGCCTGCATTCCGGCGTATTGATGACCGTGATCACATTTTCAAAAACACGAACACTGTCCCCTCCTGCTCCATTTGCGTAAAGCGACACACTGTAAGTACCTGGCGCATTGTAGCACACTTCCGGATTCTCTTCATTGGAAGTTTGAATTTCCGCACCTTGAAAATTCCAGGCTATGCTATCGATTCCAAAACCAGTGCTCACGTTCGAAAATTGAACACATCCACCAGCACAGACCGTATCTGTACTCACCTCGAAGCGAGGTACTGGCGGATTGATACATTGCACAACCGTGATGAAGTCTACAAAAGTTTGAGAATCTATCTGGCCATTTATGTTGCTGGCGGTGAGTGTCACGTTGTAAGTCCCCGCCGTGTTATAACAGATTACAGAGGGATCTCTGTCGGTGGAAACAGCATCGTCGATGCTCGCCGTACCCTGAAAAACCCACAAATATTCGTTAACGAGCCCGAGAGATTGATCAAAGAAATCAACACAATCGCCTGTACAAATTTCTGTGGCACTGGCTCCGATGCCCACCGTCGGTGGTCCTGTGCAAGGGTCGACGGTAATTGTGAGGGTGTATGGGATTGCCGAAGGACCTTCCTGGTCGGAGGCAACCAGCGTAATTTGGTAAGTGCCGGGGGTGTCATAACATACAGTGGGATTTTGTTGTGGCGAACTACCAGGTTCGGTTTCGCCTACAGCCTGACCGCCCGGCAAATCCCAATCCCATGCGAAAATGGTCGTGGGAGAGATCGAAAGATCCGTAAGATCAATGCAGGCACCCGGGCAAATCACAACCCGGGAAGCCTCGAAAAACACCTCTGGCCCTGTACAGTCAGTTACCTGAATGTAATTTGGAAAAGTCTGTGTTTCTGTGCCATCCACATCAGTGGCAGAAAGTGTAACATCATAAAAACCGATTTCATTGAGGCAAATGCCCACGGGATTCTGACTGAAAGATGTAACCACGTCATTGCCGCTGGCACTGGTGAAAGTCCATGTCCATTGAAAAATATTATTACCTGTGCTAAGATCTGTAAAATCAATACACTCTTCATTTGAGCAAACGACATTTTGCGAAGCCGATATTTGAATCACAGGACCGCAATCCAGTACTTCGATCAGATTGGTAAGCGTGAATGGAGCACTGGTGCCAATGTTGTCTGTAACGGTGAGCGTAACTCCATAAAACCCTGGATTTGAATAGCACACCGTGGGATTCTGATCGGGACTTGTAGAAGGCGTCCCTCCCGGGAAAGACCACGCGTAAGTGCTACCTGCAGACCCAACAGAAAAATCTACATTAAAGGTGGTAAGATCATTGAAAGTAACACATCCCGATCCGGGCTGGCCGTTGCTTTCGCAAAAAGTATCTGAACTTCCGGCGGCCAAATTAAAATTAGCGACAGGCACTTCCGGGGCCGGACCGGCCAAGATGAGAATGTCGTCAATGGCCACAGATGCTTCTGTAACGTTCCCGTCGTTGTTATTTGACCACCTAAAACCTATTTTAACCAGGGGATTGTTGTTTGCAGAAACAGGAAGTGTGTATGTTGGTGAGGCAGCCCATGTTTGATCTGGACCGCAGAAATTTACGGGATTAGTGAGAATGGCAATCTGAGTCCAAATTGTTCCGTCAAAATATTCTACTACACATCTATCCGTAGCGCTGCCTAATGTGAGGTAATTGAAAGTCAGAGCCATGGTAAATTCACCTGTGCAATCTATGGTTGGCGATTCTGCACGCTTGTTTGTAACACTCAAAGGCGGAAAGGGGAATGGTCCAAATTCCACATAATTAGCACCATCATTAATTGGATCTATAGTGGTGTTACTTAGATGCAAGGTTTGATTAAACTCTCCAGGATTGATGGCACAACCGTTTCCGCATCCCCCTGGCCCCTGTCCGGATTCCGCCGCATTGACAAACCATTCGTTTGATGCAGTTCCATTTTCTCCAACGGGTGTTACTGTCCAGGGTCCATTAAACAAGCTGAAACCATTGGCGAGTGTTCCCTGGTTGGCACAGGTGCCGCTAAAATCAATACCAAAATCTTCCTGCCATGGAATTTGGGCCTGTACATAGCCGGTATTCATTAAGTTAAAAAATAGCAGACCTGCTATTGCAACTGTTTTTAGTACCCATGGTTTATCCATGAATCGGGTTTTCTCCATGTTCAAATGCGCCACTTTAAAGTGAATAAGTGTGTGAAAATAATGAAATATCGTCTTGTTGTGGTCCATGAAGATTAAAATATCGCGCAATCATTGGTTTTCAACCCGATTGATTTGGGTTCAAATATGCCTTATGTACCTGAACAATGAACATAGGGTTAAAGTAATTATCCACAATGCGAAGATGATTATTCTTCGAACAATTTCAATGAAAAGCCTCGTCAATTCATATTCAGTCTAATTTTTGACGACATAAATCATTATTTGATGCCCGAAACAGTAAAAATTCTACCGTTGCATTCCAAAACAGACCTTTCCTGAATCCGTAGATGAAGACACATCTCATTTTTTCTTTCCTTCAGGCATCTTCGTGTTTTGACACCGTCTTACCCAATGAATTGTCAATGTGATAATTCGACCCTCCCTTTAGGCTACAATGCAAAACGAGCATGCGTAGTTTTTTATTCATCATCATAAGTATGTGTTTTTGTGGGAATGTTTTCTCACAGACTTCGTCTGTAGATTCTATTTCAGCATTCATCCATTCCGACATCGGGAAGTTTTCTGAAAATGTAATTCTGGATCGTTCGGTTCCCACGCCGTTGATGGCGTTTTTCCGAAAAGGTTTACCTGGATCTCAGTCATTATATCCGAAGAATACAATCACATTTGTTCAGGAGGGTTTTACGGAAAAGCATTTTTACACCTTTCTGGCCACTCGATTCACCCCGCAAAAGGTTCAAAACGCAGAAATAAGGAAACAGATTGTCTTTCTGGACTTTGCCGATTTACAACTGAGTTTTGAAATACGGGTTTACCAAATCTCCTCAAAAGGCAAATCGGTGGAACAAAGAATTTTTTGGAAGAATACAACCGAAAATTTCTATGTTGCCTACATGCCGTGAAAGTTCGGATATTGTAGCAAATACATTTTGCAACTACTGCCGCACGACCTTCCTGATAGCCATTTTCTCAGATGCGTGCATCAATTGCACAAAATAAATCCCCGGAGCGAAATGTGATAAATCAATCTCAGCCCGCTCTGAACTGCCCATTGTGTGTGAATGAATTTTCTTTCCGTCTACAGAATAGATATCGACTCTCAAGTCGTTTACAGAAGTGCGGAGCATCGCCTCAACCCCTATAGCACCAACGGATGGATTTGGAAAAATTTTAAAGGTTTGAACAAGCGCATGGTCAACTGATGATGAAATTACGAAATTGATTGCTGTTGTTGTCACCGTGCAACCACTTTCGGAAATGATTTGTGCAACGTAACTACCTGATTCTGTCGCATTAATTGAGATGCCATTTTCTCCGTCAATCACTATTCCATCCAGCAGCCACACGTACGATGATCCTTCGAGGACCGAAGTCAGGACATTTCCATTCATTTGAATTTGTGGAAAAAATGATTCTCCAGCTTCGCGCACACGATACACAATACCATCTGAACCATGAACAGCATACATTTCTCCAAA
>JBBSDD010000318.1:0-4194 GCA_038249755.1 Flavobacteriales bacterium
AAAACAGTTGCTGCGAAGCATTGGACCAACTTTTACCTTTATAATCAATCAACTAATTTTCTTTTTCCAATTAGTACGTTTAAAATTAAACGTTTAAACGCTAAACAGATTTACAGAAGTCAGGAATCTGTTCATACTCATTCGATTGGTCTTCATAGTGCGATTCTACTGGTTGGACGAAAGTGCAAACCATAACATTTTGTTGACAAGCGTTTCTTGATTTCACTCCCAAACGCATCTACTTTCGCAGACCCTTATTAAGAGGAGTTGGAAAAGAATAAAATTTCAAACTTAATTATGAAAACCAAGATGTTTCAAACCGAAAACCGAGTTTTCCTACAATTCACTGTAAATGCGGATAAAGTGCGATCAAAGATCTTGGATGTTATGTCTTTTGCTCTCATTCTCAGAATTCCTTAAACCACAACTTGTTTACGATTTATAAAATCTTACACGCACAAATCAATCTTTAACTCACAACCTAAGTCCTTTAATGATGCGAAAATTTTACCTCTCTCTCGGTACATTAATTCCGATATTTTTTTTAGTTCTATCTCAGGTTTTTGGCCAGGCTACCGACCTGATCATTTCAGAATACGCCGAAGGATCCAGTAATAACAAATATGTAGAAATTTACAATGGGACCGGTGCACCTGTAAATTTATCAAGTTACGTGTTGAGAACTGCTGTGAACGGAGCCCAATATAGTTTAACTATTATATTAACTGGCATACTTCAAAATGGCGATGTTTATGTCGTGGCTAATGGCTCATCCGTTGCGGCTATATTAGCTCAAGCTGATTTTACGAGCGGGACTGCCTCATGGAATGGAGATGACGCGGTGGCCCTCCAAAAAGATGGAGTTATCATCGATGCCGTCGGAGAACCAGGCAATGATCCTGGCACGGGATGGGCTGTTGCAGGCATATCTAATGCTACTGCAGATGGAAAACTCATTCGAAAACCAAATGTTTGTCAGCCAAATATAAATTGGAACGCTTCGAGAGGACTCAATTCTGAAAATTCTGAATGGATACATTCAAGCTATACAAGTGACGCTTCTACAGTTGGAGCTCACCAAGCCAATTGTTCTCAAGTCACGTATAGCTGCCCCGACCTAAACGCCAACATTGGCGACGCCTGCACCCTTCCAGGTTTTGACACAGCTTTCCTCAATGCAAGCTGCCAATGCATCGGCGACCAGCCAACACCTCCTTTCGCGGGATGTTTGAATGCGCAAAACGGACCGTTTCCGGTTGGCGCTTTCACTCCAACATGTAACGGGGCCGCCCAAAATATTACTACCGATGCATGGACCGCTGAATACAGCATCGTCGATGTTACCTCCGGATCGACTTATACTTTTTCAAGTTCAAACAGCAGCCATGTGATCACAGTGGCAAATGCCGCCGGAACGGAAGCTCTTGCCTTCGGTACGGCTTCTGCTACCTGGATTGCCACGTTTACCGGACAGGTGAGATTCCTTACCCACCTTAACCAAAACTGTGCTTTCAGCGATATCAATCACACAAAATCAGTTTCGTGTGTGGATGTACCAGTAGTGGTCGACTGCCCCGGTCTCGGAAATTTCGGCGAAAGCTGCGACGACGGCTTTTCCAATACGGAAAATGACACAATCACCTCCGAATGCACCTGCGTAGGAACTCCAATCGTTTACGATTGCCCTTTGATTGAAGCCAATTTTGGCGAAAGCTGCAACGACAATATCGCTTTTACCATTAACGATGTGATTACCGCAGACTGTGCATGTGTCGGTACACCTGTTATTGAAGGTGACATTTGCGGATTTGAAAATTTGGACAACTCAGCACTTACGGCATCTTATCTCGGTGGAAGTTTTGTCGGCAATGATGGTATAATCTGGACTTATGTTGCTTCACGCAATGAAAACGGGGATGCCAACAATTCGGGTATCGATGGAAAAGCCATCATGCTTCGCCAAATTTCTGATAACAGTCGAATTTCTTCTTCTCCTGTGGCAGGAGGAATTGGCTCATTTACAGCAAAAATTTACAAAGGATTTACCGGTGCCGGGGACCGACAGGTGGCGTTGTACGTGAACGATACTCTACGGGGAACTTCTACTCCTTTCGATAATTTCAATGAACAAATTTTTACCGTTTCCAATATCAATATTGAAGGACCTGTAAAAATTGAAATTCGAAACATCACATCAAGGCAGGTTATTGTAGACGATATCACTTGGTCCTGTTTTGGTGAGGCGGTGGTATTTGACTGCCCTGCCCTTTTGGCAAATGTTGGCGATTCGTGCGATGATGGGCTTGCTACAACTGAAAATGATGTGATTACTGAACACTGCGCATGCGCTGGAACACCCATCGTTTTTGATTGCCCAACGCTCATGGCCAATATCGATGATGCGTGCAATGACCAGAATAGTGGGACTGTTAATGACCAAATCACCGCAAATTGTATTTGCGCCGGAACACCCATTCTTGATGGAGATATCTGCGGTTCTGAAAGTTTTTCAAGTCTCACCCTTTCTGGTTCATCTTATGTAAATGGAAGTTTTGTAGGTGATGATGCTGTTACATGGAATTATATTTCAGCAAGAAATGAAAATAATGATGCCAACAATTCCGGAATTGATGGAAAAGCGATCATGTTGCGAAACTTGACGACAAACAGCAAGGTGTTTTCTGAACCAATCGCCAATGGAATCGGCTCTTTCACCACCAAACTTTACAAGGGTTTTACAAGTGGTGCGGAGCGCACGGTGGAACTTTTTATCAATAATATCTCAAAAGGCACATTTACCCTCTCCGATGATTTCAGTGAACAAATTTTTACCGTCTCCAATATCAACATCGAAGGCAATGTAGTGATCGAAATTCGCAACATGTCCGGAGGTCAAATTATCGTTGACGATATCACCTGGACTTGTTTTGGGGAACCCGAAGCACCTGCTGCCGCATTTGTTTTGACTCCGGCATCCACCACAACAGCGACCTGCGATGAATTTACTGTGCTCGTATCGGTACAGACCAATGACACGTTGAATGTAGCCGAAGCCCATTTGACATTTGATCCCGCAGTTTTGGAAGTGGTGAGCATCCAAGCGCCCGGCGGAGGCAATCTTCCTGCGGGACCTTTGGAATTTCCGATTCTTGCACCCTCTTTTGACAATGTGCAAGGCATGATTGCTTATGGAGCGACAACCATTTCATTGATGACCCCATCGGGTGATTTCGACTTTTTTGAAGTGACATTCCGGACCATCGGAAACAATGGTTCGACAGAGATTGTGCCCGTATTGACAGGTTTCCCTAAATCTCTTATCGTTTACACAGATTTTGCTGGAACAATTCCGGAAGCTTATGATATCCTTTCGGGTGCCAACACGGTCAATGTGAGTGTTGGTCCGGACGTTACTGCACCTGTCGCGATTTGCAAGGACATCACTGTTGAACTCAACAGCGAAGGTACGGCAAGCATCCTGCCAAGTGATATCAACAACGGGTCATTTGACGGTTGTTCGACGGTATCTCTTGGAATAAACCTGACCACTTTCTCATGTGTCAATGTTGGTGAAAACACAGTAACACTTACTGTTACAGATGAAGCTGGAAATACATCAACGTGTACTGCCATCGTAAATGTTGAGGACAATATCAGCCCCACTGCTGTTTGTCAGGACATCACTGTTCAACTTGACACGGATGGATCTGTGACAATCGACGCTTCAGCCCTCAACATTGGCTCTTCTGACAATTGCACAAGTCTGACTTTTGCAGTAGATCAAAGCATTTTCGCTTGTGAAGACCTTGGTGAGAATACAGTAACCCTTACGGTAACAGACGCGGCTGGAAACAACGCGCAGTGTACAGCGATTGTTAATGTACAAGATGTGACCGCTCCTGTTGCGCCTGTTTTGGCTGTTGTAACTGGTGAATGTGAAGCTACAGTCACTGCTCCAACAACGACCGACAACTGTGCCGGAATCGTAACTGGAACTACGAGCGACGAAACGACCTACACTGCACAGGGAACCTATATCATCACCTGGACTTTCAGTGATGGTAACGGAAACTCAACTACTGCCAATGAAACGGTGATCGTGGATGATGTGACCGCTCCTGTTGCGCCTGTTTTGGCTGATGTGTCTGGTGAATGTGCCGCCACAGCCACTGCTCCAACAACGACCGACAACTG
>JBBSDD010000319.1:0-4191 GCA_038249755.1 Flavobacteriales bacterium
AGGATGGGAGCAAAACTCGAAGACAGGGTTAATACCACTAGAGTGATTGCTGCTACTTCTTAAGCCGGGCGCACCGTTTTTACAAAGTTCATTATTTACAATAAGTAATGCAATCCCATTACTCATTTCTCGAAGTGACCAAGTGATCGAAACTGAAGGAAGGCAGTCAGGTCGAGTGCGCGACGAAGGAGCGTGTATCGAGACCCTCCCGGGATAGTAAAACGATGATAAAACGCCTGCGATTCCTATTTCGAAGCCGATTTTCTTCGTTTTATTTCCCGCAGGATCAAGCCCAATTCCCGGCCCACTTGCCCAGTCACAGATGTATTTTCCTGCGCACGCCGGATGAGGTACGGCATCACTTCCCTCACTGGTCCGTAAGGCACGTACTTGGCCACATTGTAGCCAGCGTTGCTCAGATTGAAACTGATGTGATCGCTCATCCCGTAAAGTTGTGCGAAAAATACGCGCGAATCTTTGTGACTTATTTTTAATCGATCCATTTCCTTCGCCAACCGGAGGGAACTCTCTTCATTGTGCGTGCCAGCACAAAAAGCGATCCGATCGATATGGGCCAGACAATACGATACAGCCGCGTCAAAATCACGGTCGGTCGATGCCTTGTCTGGTTGAATTGGGGAGGGGTAATCATTTTCAGCCGCCCGTTGGCGTTCCTTTTCCATGTAGGCTCCCCGCACGAGCTTTATGCCGTAGAAAAAACCTTTTGCTTCAGCGACCGCCAAAGCCTCGCGCAAATGTGCCAACCGGTCGTGGCGGTACATCTGGAGGGTATTGTACACGATGGCCCGCTCCCGGTTGTACTTTTCCATCATTTCCATGGCGAGCCCGTCGATGGCTGGTTGAATCCAGCTTTCCTCGGCATCCATAAATACAGGGGTATTTGCTTCTTTGGCCTTCCGACAAATGTTGTCCACACGACCGCGCAACCGCTCATAGCGATTTGATTCGTCGTTGTTCAGGCTTTCTCCGGTACTGATTTTTTCCAAAAGGGAATTTCTGCAAAGACCGGAAACTTTGAAAACGGCAAATGGAATGAAATCATTTCCACTGGCCGTTTCGATTGTTTTGATCGTTTCGTTTGTTGTTGATTCGAAATCGGCATCTTCATTTTTTCCCTCGATCGAATAATCGAGGATGGTTCCTACGTTGTAAAGTTCAAGCGATTTGGCGACAGCCTTACACTCAGATATGGTTTCGCCGCCGACGAATTGTTTGAAAATGGTCGCTTTCACGGCGCTTTTAATGGGCAGATGAAGGGCGAGCGCAAAATTTGTGAGGTGTTTACCAACGATCGTCAACGTGGGGTTTCCAATGATGCGAAACAGCCAGTGCGCGCGTTTCAGGTCGAAATCAGATTTGCTGGAAAATGCAATCTCTGTGTTCTCAAATGTCAATTCACCCTTCCTTGTCGGATTCTGACCTGTGATAGGGTAATGATTTTCCGTTACTTCCATTTATCAAAAAGCATCATATCTTAGCCGCTTCCATTCTCTATCCAAAAATTGCCCATGTCGATCATAGAAAGTCAGCGAATCAAAACAGATGGCCACGAAATAGTGGTGGGAAGACACAGTCTGGCTGAATTTGCTGAATTGCTCGCGACAGAGCCATTTGCGGGTGTGAAGATATTCATTTTAGTCGATGAAAATACACTGAAGCACTGTCTTCCCGGCCTGCTGGGCAAGGTCGAAATACTGCGCGAAGCCGAAGTCATTGAGATTGACAGCGGAGAGGAAAGCAAATCGGTGGAGGTGAGCGCGCAATTGTGGAAGGTGCTCGGCGAACTCGGAGCCGACCGGCAGAGCGTGCTGGTAAATCTCGGTGGCGGCGTCATCACCGACCTCGGTGGATTCGTGGCCGGCACATTCAAAAGAGGAATCCGGTTTTTCAATATTCCAACAAGTCTGCTCGCCCAGGTTGACGCCTCGATTGGTGGCAAGGTCGGCATCGACCTCGACCACCTCAAAAATGAAGTGGGACTTTACAACAACCCAAACGGGGTTTTTGTCGACCCGGGTTTCCTGTCCACGCTTCCGCGAAATCAATTGCTCTCCGGATTTGCAGAAATGATCAAGCACGCTTTGATCTGCTCTCCAGACTACTGGCAGGTTTTGAAGGAAATCAGCTTTTACGATACTGAACAACTTGACGCCGTCATTTTGCGATCCATTCTTTTGAAAAATGAAGTGGTGAGCAGCGATCCATACGAACAAGGCCGCCGTAAAATTCTGAATTTCGGCCATACCATAGGCCACGCCATAGAGTCCCATTCTTTCGAGGGAGATATGAAAGCCCTGCTGCACGGGGAAGCCATTGCGATGGGCATGGTCTGCGAAGCCTTTCTGTCACACCGAAAGGGATTGCTGACAGAAGCCGAATTGCGGGAAATCAGCGGTTTGATTTTCAGCCTGTATCCGCAAGTGGAAATTGACCAAATGCGCTATCACCGCATTATTGAGCTCATGCGAAACGACAAGAAAAACCGCAATGGCAAGTTGAAGTTCAGCTTGCTGCATGGCATCGGAGATTGTGTAATCGATCAGGAATTGAATGCCGATATCATCATTGACTCATTAAATTTTTACCAGCGATGGGTGGGGTAGAACGATTGTATTTACAGGTTTCCGAATTGCCTGCTGAGCAAATTACCATTCAATTGCCGGGCTCGAAAAGCATCAGCAACCGCCTTTTGGTGATGCGCCAACTCAGTGGAAATTCCATTGAAATCGAAAGGTTAAGTGAGGCAGATGATACCGTTTTGCTCGAAAGAGCGCTCAACAATGATACGGGAGAAATGTGGCTCGGCGATGCAGGCACAGCTCTCCGCTTCGGCCTGGCCTGGGCTTCGGTATCGAAAGGGGAGAGAATCCTCCGCGGTTCTGCGCGACTCAGCCAACGCCCCATTCGACCACTCGTGGAAGCGTTGCGCTTGTTGGGCGCGGATATTCATTATCTCGAAAAAGAAGGTTTTCTGCCATTGAAAGTCACCGGCAAAAAACTTCAACGTGCCGTGGTGGAGATCGAAGCTTCGGAGAGCAGCCAGTTTACGTCGGCCCTGATGCTCATAGCGCCATACGTCGCCGGCGGTTTGGAAATTTCCCGGAAGGGCCATATCGTCTCTGAGCCTTATGTCGCGATGACGCGCAATCTTATGGTGGAGGCCGGAGCTGAGGTATCCATTCAGGCGGAGAAAATTGTTGTTGAAGAAGGTGCGTATCAGGAAACGACTTTCGAAGTGGAGCCTGATTGGAGTGCGGCCTCGTATTTTTATGCCGTTTGTGCCCTTTCGGGAAATGCCGGATTGCGGCTTCAGGGACTGCGCAAGGCGTCCTCCCAGGGAGATGCTGTGGTGGCAGATTTGTTTCGCAGTTTTGGTGTGCAGACCAGGTACACGGCTGCGGGCGCGCATCTCAGCCATACCGGTTTTGTGGAAGAAACGCCTGTAATCAATTTTTTGAAATGCCCCGACCTGGCTCAGACAGTTGCCGTCGTCGCGGCGGGATTGCGCCATCCTTGTCGGCTCGAAGGCCTGCAAACCCTGCGTGTAAAGGAAACCGACCGCATCGCTGCCCTGTCGACCGAATTGGCCAAATGTGGTGTGACCTGCGAATTCGGTCTGGATTTTCTGGAATTAAAGTCGTTTTCGAAACCGGAAGAAACCCCGCACATATCCACCTATGGCGACCACCGCATGGCGATGGCATTTGCGCCATTGGCGCTTGTATTGGGTGGGATTGTGATCGAATCGCCAAAAGTCGTTTCCAAGTCTTTTCCAGGGTTTTGGGTGGAATTGGAAAAAGCGGGAATTGGATTGTGATTAAACCTTGCATTGGGAAAATGTCACAATGCGTAGCAGTTATCCCACCGAAATTTCACCAAAAAAAGCCGGCAAAATAGAATTTGCCGGCTTCTGATGTCAAGAAATATTTACAGTAATTAAAATTTCATCATTCTTTTGGTGAGCAGTTCACCGTTGGCGTAGATGGTGTAGTAATAAATACCGGAAGCGAGACCGCTGCCATCAAAAATGAAACTGTGTTGACCCTGGCTCATCTGGCCATCAATCAGTTTGCGGATGGGTCGGCCCTGGGCGTCACTGATCTCGAGTATCACCTGCGCTTCTGCGGGCAGGGTGAAGTCGATGCGGGTGGATTGATCAAAAGGATTGGG
>JBBSDD010000320.1:0-4179 GCA_038249755.1 Flavobacteriales bacterium
ACAGCCAATCAAACGGTGATTGTGGATGATGTGACCGCTCCTGTTGCGCCTGTTTTGGCTGATGTGACTGGTGAATGTGCCGCCACAGCCACTGCACCAACAACGGCCGACAACTGCTCTGGTACAATCTTCGGAACTACTTCTGATCCTTTGACTTACTCAGAACAAGGAACATTCGTGATCACCTGGACTTTCAGCGACGGAAATGGAAACGCTACCACAGCCCAACAAACGGTGATTGTGGATGATGTGACCGCTCCTGTTACGCCTGTTTTGGCTGATGTGTCTGGTGAATGTGCCGCCACAGCCACTGCGCCAACAACGACCGACAACTGTGGGGGTACAATCTTCGGAACCACTTCCGATCCTTTGACCTTCACAGAACAAGGAACATTCGTAATCACCTGGACTTTCAGTGATGGAAACGGAAACTCAACAACAGCCAATCAAACGGTGATTGTGGATGATGTGACCGCTCCTGAAATCACCTGTGCTGCCGGTGGATTGTTCTACGTCAATCAGGCCAACAACACCTATCTTGTCAATGGAACCGGACTGGACGCAACTGCCGCAGACAATTGCAGCGCTGTTACAGTAACGCACAACGCCGGATCGATTCCAGGTATATTTAGCGGAAGCGACAATGCATCACTTGCCGGATGGTCAATCCCGGTGGGAACCTACACCATTACTTTTACTGCGACAGATGTTGCCGGCAACAGCACCACCTGCGATGTAACCGTGAATGTGAAATTGATGACCATTTCCGGAACGGCCATACTCAATCTGAACTGCTCACCGCTCGATATCCGCATCCAGCTATATGCGGAAGGTACGAATACTCTGGTTGGTTCATTTGTCTCAACAGTGAATGAAACAGGAAACTTCAGCGTAGAACTGAGTGGCGTGGCTCCTGGCGATTACGATGTATATGCCAAAGTGGAACGCTACCTGCAAAAGGGATATGAAGGTCTGAATGTGAGCAACAGCGGTGCTGTAATCGGCCTCACCAACCTCAAGCCTGGTGATATTGCCGGTGGAAATGATGTATTTCAGGACAATACGATCAATGCAATTGATCTCTCCCTCCTGATCAACCACTACAACACCAATACAAACATCGGAAATTACAACCCTGAAGTCGACCTGAATTGCAATGGTCAGGTAGATGGATTGGACCTTTCGCTTCTCATCTTCTTTTACCTTCAAACCGGTGCGCAACCAGCGCAGTAATTTGAAACCATTTTAATAGATAAAAAATGAAAATTCTAAAATCACATAGGGCTGTTTTTGTTGGAATCATCTTGTCGGGAGCTCAGCTCCTGACAGTTTCCACCGCGGTAGCACAATCTGCACAAATCATCCACATACCTTCATTCGTCGAAGTTCAGGTGGGTGACACTTTCCAGATTTCCACGCAAATGCAGGTATCAAATGAACCCATCTCCGTAGCTGACGTGCACATGGTTTTTGATGTGCAGTACCTCGAGGTGCTTCAGGTGACACCGGCTCAAATGCCTCTTTTAAACTACCATGTACCTCCGGTTTTTGACAACCTTTCGGGAAAAATCGACATGGCTGCATTTCAATTTGGAAATGACCCAATGAACGGAGATTATGAACTCGTGAACATCACTTTTCGCGCTTTGGCGGAAACGCCGGTAACCCACATTTCACATCCGGTCAATACATTTCCAACTTCCCTCCTGGCCTATGCCGGAGAAAACAAGTTGGACAATGTAGCGCCACTTAGTGTATCCATCGTTTCGGAAACCATTGTCTCAGTCGACAATTTGGGTGACGGTGGCGTGAATATGGCCGTGTGGCCAAATCCGGCGGTTACCGAAGCAATCATTTCGCTTACCACGGCAGAATTTGGTCGGGTAAACCTGGCTGTATACGACCTCGGCGGCAAACTGGTGGAAGAAATTTTCGAAGGTGAAGTATTTGCCGGCGTGGAACGACAATTCAGAATTGACGTGGCGCGTCTCGCGAATGGCTTGTACAAGTGCAGCCTGATGCGCGACGGACATGCGGTATCCCGATCGCTTGTGGTCGGTAAATAAAAGTTTTGGGCATCCGCTCATGGCTTGGATCATACGTGGCAGAAACCATTTCCAGGAGGAATTGGTTTCTGCTTTTATACAAAAGTGGCTTTTCAGAAAATTGCCAAATATTTGACATCGAACAGCATTAAATTTAAATAAATGACCTCTCAAACCAACCCATTTCCCGAAAGGGCAATTTTCACAAGCGGAAAAAAACGCTTCGGGAATAAGGCTAGAAACGCATTCCTGTTATTATTGCTGTCCCTCTTTTCTACTTCCGCCATGCGGGCACAAACCCCAGCCGGAGTCGTTGATTTCATCGGTGTTCCAGCCGCCGTGGAGGCGTTGGAAGGCAGCCTATTTTCGGTAACGATACGCGTGGTACCCAATGGACAAAACATCACCGTGGCAGACATCGGCATGACATTTAATCCCGAAGTGATGCAGGTAAACAGCATTGCTTTTGCCCCGGGTTCGCTGATGAATTTTGCCAATCAGCCTGCCGCCTGGAACAATACTACCGGCACCCTTTCATACGGTGGATTTAATTTTCAGCCAGTCAATACCGCATTTAATCACATCGTGATTCAATTTACAGCGCAGAGTAGTGGACTTGGTTTTCTCGAACATATCCTCACGGGCAGTCCCAAAACGGTGGCGGCCTTTGCAGGAAATGCAGTAACAGGTGCCACCCCTTCTGTGCCTGTAACTGTGCTTTCAAACAATCCGGATTGTCCGGAACTGGGTGTTAACGATGGTGATCCCTGTTTGGTAAACGGCCAAAACGGAGCGATCGTCAATTGCGATTGCCTCCCTTTTGATTGCGATGGAATACCCGGAGGCTCAGCTTCCATCGATGATTGTGGCGTCTGTGCAGGCGGAACCACAGGTACAGAGCCATGTTCAGCGACATGTGAAGCAGACGCAGGAGGGATTTTCGCCATCAACAGCACCACGGTATGCAACAATTCAAACCAACGCGTACGCGTCAATTTTTCTCAAACCCCAAATCCCGCTTACCGCAGTTTTGGTTTAATCACAGAACATACCGCCAATCCACGTGTGTTGGCTTATTTTCAATCGCCTCCGCCCGGTGGATTCAGCTTCAATGGTTACACCTCTCCGGGCAATACGTTCAGAATTTACGTGCTCAATGTGGAGAATAATCCGCTGCTGGCTCAGGGGATGAATGCCATCAACAACGGCAACAAGCCTTTCCTGAGCGCGGTGAATGTATTGTGCCACGATCTCTCGGATCCCATCATCGTGACGCGTGTAAACTGCGGTATTGTAGCGGCTGATATTGAAGGAATAATGCAGGTGTCGCCCAATCCCACCGAAGGGATGGCTCAGATACAATTTTCCACTCCGACTTCCACGCCCGCCACCCTGGAGCTTCACGACATGAGCGGGAGACTGATCTCAACCCTTTTTCAGGAAATGACCGATGCGGGACAGGAATATCGGATCGATTACGACCATGCTGCCTTGCCCAATGGGGTGTACCTCTACCGCCTCACTACCGGGAATGAGGTAATCATTGATAAAGTCATAATCGCACGTTAATCCGCCGAGTTTTTAACAGGATGTTGACCATAGCTTAACAGTGTAAAGTTCTTATCTCGTCGCATGCATCGTACCTTTGCGATCCTAGTCTCAATGAACCCTATGAACAGATTTTTACGATTTTCGAAAGTTTTTTTGAAGTTTGTTGGTGTTTGTGTGGTGGTGGGTTTTGTGGGGAGTGTGAAGGGGCAGACGTTTATCTTTTCGGAGAATATTGGAACGGGAACGGGAACGCAAACAATCGCGGCTACTACATTTCAAAATCCTGGACTGACCTTTTCAGGAACTGCGGATACGCGCACGAGCACTGGCTCGACCGGTTATGCAGGAGCATCCGAAGGAAAAAATGTTTTTATTACAAATAACGGAACTGCAAGTTTTCAAATTACCGGGATCAATGCCAGCAATTTCACTTCATTAAAATTGAGTTTTGGAGCTTTTAAAAGCACCAACGCATCCAACCTTACCGAACTCGTCGTTGAATACAGTTTAAATGGTACAACATACATTCCACTTACTTTTACTGCTCAACCGACCGGTTCCGGTACTGCGAACTGGCGATTGA
>JBBSDD010000321.1:0-4172 GCA_038249755.1 Flavobacteriales bacterium
AACTCTCCGTTGTAATTAATGTTATGACCTTTCAGTCAAATGTGTTGAGTTGATCCCGATTCCTTAAACCTGATCTCGGCTTTTTGCTATTGCTATACTGTCAAAGAACTTTTTAAAACTCCGCATTCGAAGTCTATCCGCTAATTGCGGGGTGCAAATGTAATCATTTTCTTCATTCCAATAACATTTGTGAAAATATTTTTCAAAACTGTTATTCAAATGGGGATCGCAAAAGTACTATGTATTTTTTAATCCCCGAAAATTTGTTGATAAAACTTCAGTCATTCGAAAAATCCTGAGCTCAACCTGATTTTCATTCGTGCCCTGCGTTCAAAGCGGGTGCAAATGTACAGGCATTTTTGAATTGCACAAGTCGCATACCAATATTTTTCTCAAAAAAATCTCAAGAAATTCTTATCCGTTTGATAACGAACTTTATGGATTAGAACGGGACAACGAAATAATTTTTCCGCGCATCACCAAAGGAGCTTCCTGCGCAAAATTAACAATGTAAGAAGCCATGTCGGAAGGGCTGCTCGATGCAGGCACACCCGGGAAGGCGGTTTTAAACATTTCCGTTTCCACGCTCCCGAGCGCGAGGCAATTAAATACGTGGTCGGTATCTTTAAACTCTTCACTCCACATTTCTGTCAGGCAATTCAATGCGGCTTTACTGCTGCTGTAAGCTGACAGTCCACCAAACTTCATACTTCCCTGCACCCCTCCCACGCTGCTGATATTGATCACATGAGCTGCCCGCATCAGTGGAAGTAATTTTTGCGTAAGCAAAAATGGTGCGAACACATTGATCTCGTATACAGATCTCAGCTCATTGGCAGTGATTTCTGCGAAGGATTTGAAAAGCAACTCGCCCGCATTGTGAATTAACACTGCAAGTGGCGGCATTTTCGCTAAATGGTCGTTTACTGTTTGCACTCCATCTGGCTGACAAATATCCGCTTCGATCACCTTCAAACGCCCTTGTCCATTTGCCGAAAGTCCGTCGAATGACCCTGCGTTTCTGGTCACAGCAGCCACCTGAAATTCAGTATCAGATAAAAATCTTTCTATCAGGGCATAGCCCAATCCGCGGCTGCTCCCGGTAATACAAACTGTGCGCATCTTTGCGTTATTCATTACTTTTGATGTGAAAATTGCAAATATACATGAAGATTTTTCCCTTTCTCCGGTTGACCCTTTCTCTCGGCATGCTGCTTTTATTGGTACCAGATGCATCAGCCCAAAAGGAGGAAAGTGATAATCCCTATGCGGGTTTGCCTTTCAAAGATCGAATTTTTATCGGAGGGGATTTTGGGCTCAGCTTTGGCGCGTTCACTTATATTCGAATTGCGCCCATGCTCGGTTACAATGTCAATGAACGTCTCGCAGTGGGTGCCGGACCATCTTACCAGTATTTCAGCGATAATAGGTTCACGCCCAAATTTACCTCGAGCATATACGGGGGCGGAACTTTTGCGCGCTATTTCATTTTCGAAAGTGTATTTCTACAAGCTGATTTCGAAATTTTAAATCTGGAAGAACGTTTTCCCCGCATCGATCCAAATGGAGAATTCTTTCGCGACCGCGTTACCATCCCGGTATTGTTTCTGGGAGGGGGCTATAGCCAAAGAGTCGGAAGCAGCGGATTTTTTATCGGTATATTTTACGATGTTATTGGAGACCCCAACTCTCCCTATCCCGACAATGTTGCACTGCGCTTGGGAGGTTTCATTGGGCTCTGATCAGCCTTACGGCAAAATTTTCGCCGGCAACATTTTAATTCGACAGACTCCACCCGAAATCCTATCAGTACTAACCAGAACATTCTTTAAATGTCGTCCTGATCGGATTTCCGGTGAAGGCTTTGAAAAACAAAACTATTTCAAAAGTTTGTCGACAGCTTCGAGTGCCGCATCGTAATTGGGTTCGTGGGTGATGTCATCCACCATTTCCACAAACGTGATATCATTGTTGCCATCGAGCACAAAAACTACGCGGGCACTCAGACCTTTCAGCGGTCCATCTTCCATGCGGGTGTGATACCTTTCGGTAAAATTACCCCGGAAGTCAGACGCATTTTCTATATTTTCAATCCCCTCTGTAGCGCAAAAACGTTTCATCGCAAAGGGCAAATCTTTTGATACGACAATGCCCACAGCTTCTTTCCGCGTTGACAATTCTTTGCTGAAACGTTTCGTTTCCATTTGGCAAACGCCCGTATCGAGACTGGGCAATGCAATGATCACTTTTACCCGATTGCCATGGTCGCTAAGCGATTTTTCCGAAAGGTCTTCCCTTACATAGGTGAAATCAGGCGCTTTGGCTCCGTTTTCTGGGATGTGACCTTCGAGTTTTACAGGGTTTCCCTTAAATTTTGTGGTGTTCATAATAGTTATTGTATTTTTATGATTGGCAAACAAATAAACCCGTCTACAGTTTATATACTGACCATGAATTATGAAATATTTGGGGTTTTTCGACGCGACATCTGGTCAGACTGGTATATTCACAAAAGTCATAGTGTGGGAAATTTGGCATGAAATCGCTTAGCAAATAAAGGTTTACATCTTCATACAGTCAAAATCCATCCAACTGATCACATATACAGATCCGCTGGAAATGTTGATCATATTGAATCTATTGGAGTAGATAGAAGGCCGTATTGGGGAAATTATTCGCAGCTTTATACGGTTATGAGAAAATCAATTATAATCTCGAATCTTCTAAAGAAGCAATCTTATGTATGTGGCGTTGTATTTTTTGTTATTCTGACGCTGGGAACTTTCGAAGGGATTAGTCAAACCTTTATATCCGTAGAAGTTCATTTGGATTCAGAACCCATCACACTTGCAGTGTCGGTGCTCTCACTCGCCGGGTATCAGGGCAGAATTGAACAAAGCAGTCTTGGAGACGAGAACAATACCCGGATTGTGGAACTGTATTTTGAACACTGTATTCCATTTAATGCATTATATGCTTTAGATTCCACCTTTACGCTGGACGTTACATTCCCATTCGATCTTGTGATCTACACGTATCTCGACACGGTATCGGTTAGTATATATCCGGTATGTACCTTTGAGTATACCACCATTGTCCCGGTCGATACGTTTTTTCTGAGTGCAGATCAGATCCTCTCGTCGCTAGATTTTCGCGAAAGCATAGATGCCATATCGGTGTACCCTGTACCTACCGAAGATTTCATAAACATTGATATACCGGAAGAATTGACCATTTCCAAAATCACTGTCCTGGATATGACAGGCCGTGTCATGGCCGCTTATAATCACTTCAAAAACAGAATAGATTTACGGGATTTTCCGGCAGGAATCTATTTGCTTCGCATTGAAACGGACAAAGGTTCTGCCATTCGGAAGATAATCAAGCGCTGATCATTGAATCAAAGTCAGTCAAAAGACAATTTTCACGATTCTACCTTTTATTCAGCTGTTTGCTATTCCATTTTTCGCTCCAGGGCATGGTTATAAATGTGCGATGCATCGTCAACAAAACCAAAATGCTGGTCATCCACCACCATTTTTCCACGCGTTACGTGACCGAGCAGGGTGAATGGAACTTTGGTGGCCAACATGGTTTCGATAAAAGTATCTTCCATTTCTCCTGGAAGGGATACGATGATGCGGCTCTGGGCTTCTCCGAAAAGGAAAGCATCCATGCGCACATCGGCATCGCCCGTAATATCAAAGCCAAGCCCCCGGTGCATGCCCATTTCAACCAAAGCCGTATACAATCCGCCATCGGAAATGTCGTGGGCAGCACTGATCAATCCCTCACTGATGAGTTTTTTAACCGCCGTTTGGACCTCCAGCTCCCGATCAATATCAAAATGCGGGGCAGGGCTTTTTTTGACTCCGTGCTGGGTAACCAGATATTCACTGGAAGAAATGTCTTCGACCGATTCTCCAATTAAAAAAATCAGATCGCCCTTTTCTTTAAAATCGAGGGTCATCATCTTCCTTTTATCTTTGATAATTCCAATCATTCCGATGGTGGGCGTCGGAAATACCGGAACGGTTTCTTTGCCTTCGCTCTGGGTCTGGTTGTAAAAACTCACGTTTCCACCCGTCACAGGCGTGTTAAATTTCAGGCAGGCCTCTCCCATTCCTTCGATGGCCTGAACAAATTGCCAGTAAACTTCAGGATTGTATGGA
>JBBSDD010000322.1:0-4166 GCA_038249755.1 Flavobacteriales bacterium
CACAGGTAGCACCAGCGGAGTGACAACTCCTTGGGGCATGAATTCATCAAAAAATAATCACTCAAAACCCGCCTCCACCACCAATCCATCGCTGGCCAGAAAAACATTTGGCGGAAGCTCGCCCTCCACGGCTTCGTGCAGGCCGAGCAGATGGGAAATATGGGTGAAATATGCGCGTTTGGGTTTCAATTCGGCAGCGATGCCGACGGCTTCTTCGAGGTTGTAATGCGATATGTGTTTTTTCTTTCGAAGGGCGTTGACTACGAGAATGTCGAGTCCTTTCAATTTGTCCATTTCCGCCGGGCTCATATAGCTGGCATCGGTGATATAAGCCACATTTTGGATCCTGAACCCGAGTACCGGAAGTTTGTAATGCAACAATTGTATGGGTATGATGGTGGTTCCATTCACGGAAAAATTCTTATTCGGATCAATCGTGTGCACATTCACTTGCGGAATGCCGGGGTAATTTGCTCCCGAAAAAATGTAGTGATATTCTCTCTTCAGTGCTTCCTGAACTGATTCCGTGGCCCAGATATCCAGGGCCCGGCCAGAGCGGAAATTAAAAGGTCGGATATCATCAAGGCCCGCTACATGGTCTTTGTGTTCATGTGTGAAAAGCACGGCGTCCACCTGATTGGGATTGGCACGCAACATCTGCTGACGGAAATCCGGACCGGTATCGATCACGATGGTTTGCCCGTCCACTTCGATCATGGCCGAGGTGCGAAGCCTGTTGTCGCGGGGGTCGGGTGATTGGCATACCGCACAGTTGCAACCAATTACCGGCACGCCCTGAGAGGTGCCTGTTCCTAAAAAAGTGAGTTTGACCATCATGCCAAAAATAGACTGTTTAAAAAGATATCGCTACCAAAAAGGATTAATTCCTATGTTCTTTTGCCGAAAGGCCTTAATTTTGCGCGGAACCCAAAAGAAATCACAATCTTGGAACGCGTAATTCTTGCTGCCAAACAAAAAGCCCTTCGAATAAATCTGGACCCCAATATTTACGGGACATTTGCCGAGATCGGCGCAGGACAGGAAGTGGTGCGGCACTTCTTTCGCTCGGGTGGCGCTTCGGGCACCATCGCCAAGGCCATGTCGGCTTACGACAAAGATTTCAGCGACGCCATTTACGGCAAGGAAGAAAAAAACAGGTACGTCTGTGAGCCCCGCCTTCGCAAAATGATCAACCATGAGTATGGCCTCATCGAAGAACGCCTCGACCGGAATCAACACCCTTCAAAAAAGTTTTTCGCTTACGCAAATACAGTTACCACCATCGATTTTCATAAGAAATACCAGGGGCACGGCTGGATGGGTATCAAATTTCAAAGCAGCTCCGAAAAGGACCCCAACGAAGTGATTCTCCACGTGCAATTGCATGAAAATGATGCAGCCATGCAACAGGAAACCATTGGAGTGCTGGGGGTCAACATGCTTTATGGCTGTTTTTTTTACTACCAGAATCCCACAGAATATCTCAAATCGCTTTACGACAACCTCACACGCGACCAGATAGAAATCGACATGATTTCTATGAGTGGACCGGATTTTGAAACAGTCGACAACCGTTTGCTGAGCCTCCAATTGGTGAAAAACGGGATGACCGATGCGGTAATCTTCAGTCCGGACGGGAAAAATCTGCAACCAGCTGACCTGCTATACAAAAAGAATATCCTCGCCATTCGCGGAAGCTTCAGACCGGTGACCAAGGTCAACATCGACATGATCATCAACGGCTACAACACTTTCGTGAAAGAAAACCGCGTGGATGCCGACGATCTGCAGGTGCTTTTTGAAATTACGCTCAGCAACCTGCGGGCGGATGGCGACATCGACGAACAGGATTTTATAGACCGGGCCGACATACTGTGCTCACTCGGACAAACGGTGCTCATCTCTAATTACCAGGAATATTACAAGCTGATCCAGTATTTCTCCATATTTACGAAGAAAAGAATGGGGCTCATCATGGGCATCAACAACATGATTGAGCTTTTCAACGAGAAGTACTACCGCGACCTGAATGGCGGTATTCTGGAGGCATTTGGAATCTTGTTTACCCGCGACCTGAAAGTATACCTCTACCCTTCTAAACTCGACGGAAACGAGGAAATTCTCACCAGCAAGAATATGCCGGTGCATCCGCGCCTCCGACCGCTTTACGACTACCTCATCAACAATGGCCGCATCGTAGACCTCGAAGGTTTTGACGCGGAAGTGCTTAACATCCAAAGCCGCGAAGTATTACAACGCATTCGCTCAGGCAAACCGGGTTGGGAAAAGATGGTACCTAATTATGTCGATGTGATGATCAAAAACAACCGTTTGTTTGGCTATGATCCGGATATGTTTGAGGAAGAACAGGCTTCGGACCAGACCGTTGCCGGAAAAGAGAAATCACCGAAATCATAAATCCGTTGCGCCGAACGTATCTCCCTGACTCAGGTCACCGGTTTCATATCCTTTTTTGAACCAGCGCACGCGTTGTGCAGACGTGCCGTGGGTGAAGGCATCGGGCACCACACGTCCTGTGGACTGTTTTTGAAGTCTGTCGTCACCAATCGCACTGGCTGTCTGCAATGCTTCTTCCATATCGCCCGATTCGAGCGTCTGATGCATGCGCTGCGTGTGGTGTGCCCAAACTCCGGCGAGGAAGTCGGCCTGTAATTCGAGACGCACGGAATATTCGTTGTACTCCTTATCGCTGATTTTGCCGCGAAGGCTCTGCACTTTATCTGTGGTGCCCATCAGTTTCTGGATGTGGTGACCGACTTCGTGGGCGATCACATACGCTTGCGCAAAATCGCCCGGGGCGCCGAGTTGCTTTTCCATATCGGCAAAAAAGGAAAGATCAATATAGAGCTTTTCATCAGCGGGACAATAAAATGGACCTGACGCGCTGGATGCCCCACCGCAGGCGGAAGATACTGTACCTGAAAACAAAACAAGGGTGGGTTCGCGGTAACCTTCGATCAGTTCATTCCACACATTTTCGGTGTCGGCCAGCACAACGGCGCTGAATTCTGCCAGTTGCTGTTCTCATGGCGAAGCTTCATAGGGTTGGGAAGAAAGATTTGTTGAAGGATCACCATCCAGTCTGATGAGGCTGAGTGGATTGATACCGGCGAAGTACATCACCACAGCCAGAATGCCCAGGATGATGAGTCCCTTTTTGGAAAAAAGCATTCTCACCAGGTAAAATAACATCACGGGATTCATCCCGCTTCCTCTACCCCCACCACCGCGCATGCCGCGCCTGTCGTCAATGTTGCTGCTTTGTCTTCTGCCACGCCATTTCATATGCCTGAAATTTTAACCGTTTGTAAAGATGAGAAGAAAACAAGGAGCCTGTCGAATTCTATGTTGCAAAGTAGGTAGGGAAAAGCAAGATTTGGCCAACACCTGAAAACTTTGCAAGAGGACAAAATGTTAATTCGATCTGTAATGGGATAATTTTAACGGAAAGACTATATCCCCAGAGCCTTAGGTGATTTAGTTTTGCCGGAATATTACAATTTTTTTAAAATACATGATCGAACTGCACTTACCCAAAAATCTCATATATGTTTGTGATTCCGAACCCGGCTTTGCGCGAAAGCGGAAGGGCCGCGTATTTGTTTATACCGACTGGGAAGGCAAACAACTAAACGACCAGGAAGTAATCAAAAGAATACAAGCCCTTGTGATACCACCTGCCTGGAAATCAGTTTGGATTTGCCCCAAACCGGAAGGATATCTTCAAGCCACCGGTCGCGATGACAAAAAACGGAAACAATACCGCTACCACCCTCTATGGAATCTCTACGCCAGCGAAAATAAATACAGTCAGATATTGCAATTCGCAGATCAGCTGCCCACTTTGCGAAAGCGTTTTGAAAAAGATTTGAAACGCGCCAACTGGGACAAACAGAAAGTACTCGGTTTGGCTACCGCCCTCATCGACGAGCTCTTCCTCCGGGTAGGCAATTCGTACTATTCCAAAACAAACAAAACTTATGGGCTCACCACGTTGCGCCGAAAACACATGGTGGACGAAGGTCATTCCCTTCAACTGAATTACGTCGGTAAAAAGGGCATCGAACGCAAGGTCAAGCTCACGAACCGCCGCCTGACGCGTCTTTTGCGTGAATGCAGCGAATTGCCGGGCCACGAATTGTTCC
>JBBSDD010000323.1:0-4157 GCA_038249755.1 Flavobacteriales bacterium
AAGGAATTGGGAGTTGGGAGTTGGGAATGCGGAGTTGGGATTTCGGTGACCCAAACTAAAAACCAAAAACCAAAAACCAATGAACCCGCTTTTACGTGCCGCTGGCAGGGTCGAAAAGACCGCTGCCAGGGCACGCGCGGGTACTCTGTGCGGGGGGATAGAGAGAGCGAATTAGAATGAAGATTTTGTACGCGCCGCTGGCAGAGTCGAAAAGACCGCTGCCAGGGCACGCGCGGGAGGGTGTGGGGAATTGGATCGAAGATTTTCTAAGTGTGGGGAATTGGATCGAAGATTTTCTAGGTGCCGCCGGCAGGGTCGAAAAGACCGCTGCCAGGGCAACCAATCCCTACCATACCAACTCTTCCAGAAGAATAAAAATACCCATGGCCAGGACAAACCATCCAAACACCTTTTTGAGCTTTTCGCCCGGCACTTTTTTGGACAAAAGACCGCCAATCAAAATTCCAACAATAGAAAGAGCTGTAAAACCTATCAGAAATTTCCAGTCCATTGCGTAATTGGTCACATCGCCGAGAAATCCGATCAGGCTTTTTGCCGCGATGATGATCAGGGAAGTGCCCACGGCCATTTTCATATTCAACCGCGAAAAAAGCACGAGGGCTGGAATGATGAGAAAACCACCCCCTGCGCCGACCAAACCAGTGAGCAAGCCCACTACTGTTCCTTCGATCAGGATGCCGGCGTAATTGAATTTTTGTTTCTCATCAAGCTCATTTTCCGAAAGATCTTTCTTCCGCCCTGACCTGATCATGCTGAAGGAGGCAAACACCATCAACAAGGCAAAAATCACCATGAGGAAAATATCTTTGGTGATGAGCAAATCTCCGAGTGAAAACACATTTTCCGGAAGGGCAGGAACCACATATTTTCGGGTAACGAAAACCATGATCACAGAAGGAAATCCAAAAATAACAGCGGTTTTCAGGTGCACCAGTCCCCTTCTGTAGAATGACCAGGACCCCGCCAGCGACGTGACTCCGACAATGAAAAGTGAATAGGCCGTGGCCATCACGGGCGAAATCCCCATCAGGTAAACCAGGGCTGGCACGGTGAGAATGGAGCCTCCACCGCCGATCAGTCCGAGCGACAAGCCAATGATCAGGGCTGCGATATATCCAAAAATCTCAGGCATGAAAACACATTATTTCGGCTGCAAAGATGAGATACCTTTTGAAAATATCACGTGATTGGGATCACACGAGGTTTTTAAAATCTGTATCGGTGATGCGAATCACATTTCTTTCCAGTGTCAGGACACCTTTTTGTTCGAGTTTTTTGAGCAACCGTGATATCACTTCGCGCGCTGAATTGAGGTCACGGGCTATTTCCTGGTGCGAGATGTGGATTTCCGGGCCGGTGCCTTCCACCTTGCGTTGGAGATAAAACAGCAACCGCTCGTCCATGCTGCGAAAGGCCACGTGGTCAAGGGTTTCAAGCAATTCTTCAAAACGGCGGCGGTAGTTGCGCAAAATGAATTCATCCCACGAACGGAATTCGGTCATCCACCCGGCGGTGACTTCAAAGGGAATTGACAACAGTGTGGACTCCGTTTCTGCAACAGCAGAAATCTGACTTTTCTCCTGATTCATGGCACACATCATCGACAGGGCGCAGGCGCTTCCCGCTTCGAGATAGTACACCAGAAATTCCTGACCATCGGCATCTTCGCGGTATATTTTTATCCGTCCATCCAATACAAGCATAGTCGATCGGATGGGCTCACCGGTCTTTAATAACACTTTGCCAGCTTCCACTTCCACGACCTCACCACGCGCGAGAATTTGCTGATTCAACGCATTTTCAAAATCTCCAAACCGGGCTGTGAGTAAGTTTTCTGTCGTGATCATTGGTTTAATTTCATTGGATTGCGGTGGCAAATATAGGGTATAACCCACCGAACGGCATGGACTCTATGCTTGTAGAGGAATGTAAATAACTTACCTTCGCTGCGGCCGAAGGCCATAAATCGAACGGATTTGTTTTTTACGCCCAATTTTCCATATGCACAATCTGGTAATCATTATCGACGACGATCCCATTTCCGTTCTTGTTTGCGAAACGATTATGAGAAAGCAGGGTTTTGCGAAAGAGGTGAAAAAGTTTCCGGAAGCCCATTCTGCACTTGATTTTTTTAAAAAACATGTGGCCGATGGATTGCCCCTGCCGGATTTTATCTTTCTCGATATTCAGATGCCGATGATCGATGGTTGGGATTTTCTGGACATGTATGCCGCACTCCTGCCCGAATCTCAACATACACCCCATGTGGTGATGTTGTCGGCTACCTTCGATCCCGAAGATCAGCGCAAGTCTGAGGCTCAAAACCTTGTAAAACATTTTTTGTCAAAACCCATTTCGGTAGCTGCCCTCGATCTGCTCACCAATTCCAGATAATCCATTTGATGAGCGATGAGCGGACATATGAAAATACGCCAGCTGCCCCGCGCAAGATATTCGCTCTGAGTCAACTTGCGGAGAGCATTCGCGTGCAGATTGACCGGACTTTTTCCGGATCGTACTGGATCACCGCCGAAATCAGTAAGCTCAACCACTATCCGCAGAGCGGCCATTGTTATCCCCAACTTGTCGAGAAAAAATCGGGGCAGATCGTAGCTGACTTTCGCGCATTCATTCTCAACTCCCGCTTTCGCGAAATAAATGCAAAGTTTGCCGCTGCCACAGGTCAAACCCTCACGGATGGCATGCAGATGTTGTGTCGGTGCAAGGTCTCTTTCCACGCCGTGTATGGACTTTCGTTAAATATCGTTGATGTCGAGCCTTCTTATACCTTGGGCGAAATGGCCCGGATGCGGCAGGAAGCCCTGGAAAAACTCAAAAAAGAAGGGATTTTTTCTCAGAATAAATCCCTCGCCCTGCCGATTTTGATACGTCGGTTGGCAGTGATTTCGGTGGAAACGAGCAAGGGATATCACGATTTTACAGACATTTTGGCCAAAAGTGCATACCCCGATGCCACCAAAATCCGACTTTTTCCGGCCTTGCTCCAGGGCGATGCTGCGGTGGGTAGCATTGTTTCCGCACTGGAAAAAATTAAAAAAGTTGCAGGACAATTTGACGCGGTCACGATTATTCGCGGTGGTGGCGGCGAAGTGGGGCTGGACTGTTACGACAATTATGAGATGGGGCGGGCTGTTTGTACATTTCCCCTTCCGGTGATCACTGGTATTGGCCACGCCACCAACCTCACCGTGGTGGAACAGGTGGCGCACAAAAATCTCATCACCCCGACCGATCTGGCGCGGTTTATCACGGATGGTTTTACCCGTTTTGGCAACCGGATTGAGTCGGCGATCAGGAGCCTGTCCATTTTCCGGAAGGGAAGCCTGCAAGTGCAAATCGCGAACTTGAGACAATTTGATTTCATTTTGCAAAAAGCGATCAAAGGCAGACAAATCAAGGAAAAATCAGCCTTGTTGAATATTTCCCGGAAGGGGGTCACTGCCGCTCAGGCTGCTATGCGCGAAGCACAGAAGAATCTCCGCATCCGCTATCCGCAGCAGCTCGCCGACGTGGTGCATCAACAAATCCGCACCCGAAGCAATCAGATAAACAACCAAAAATCAGCGCTCGGGCACCTCACGGATGCGACCTTAAAATCACGGAGCCATCTGGTACAAATCCTTTCGGAAAAAGTGAAACTGCTCGACCCCGCCAATACCCTGAAGCGCGGATATAGCCTCACGCTATCCGGAGGAAAAATCGTGCGAAATGCAGACAATCTGCAACCGGGCGACCAATTGGAAACTATATTTGCAAAAGGACGGGCCGAAAGCACCGTCAAAAAGACCAGACCATGAGCAAAAAAGCGCGTTACGAAAATCAGATCGAAGAACTGGAAACGATCATTCGCGACATTGAAAATGAAAACATTTCTGTGGATGACCTTTCGGCAAAAGTGAAACGGGCTGCCGAACTCATTCGCAATTGCCAGGCTGTGCTGCAAAATACCAGCAAGGAAGTGGATGAGATTTTGAAGGAGATGAATGATTGAATCGGGTTTTCATGGCCATCATTTAACTTATGTTTTGCATTGTTCAGTATAAAGTATTAAGTATTAAGTATTAAGTATTAAGTACAAAGTATTAAGTACAAAGTATTAAGTACAAAGTATTAAG
>JBBSDD010000324.1:0-4154 GCA_038249755.1 Flavobacteriales bacterium
AATGCGGCAATACCGATTCCAAACAGCTCAAACAGCCGGTTGATCTCTATGGCGGGAAGAGCGGCCTGCATATTTGTTTGTTGGTTCACGAGACGCGGCAGGCTGATCATGCCCATTTTATTCTTGAATTGAATCAGCATGGCCGTAATTTCCCGATTTGCAGCTGCCGCAGTATCACCCGGCGAGTCGTGCACCGACCATACACTTTCCTGCGCTGTGAGCAACAACCTGTCCACCACGGTACCCGTTTTGTCAAAGACACCAACCACCGTAAAAGGATGCTCCTCATGGACATCAGCATTCATATCGTCTCCGTGGGCGCTGAAAAATGTATCGCCGGTTTTCAAACCAAATTCTTCCGCCACCTGCGCTCCGACGGTAGCCTCGAAGGCCGATTCCCAAAGTCTGCCTTCTGCCAGACCAGCGGCGTAAAGAGCGGGATATTCATGGCTTGTCCCTATGATTCGCCGGCCGCGGTAGCTGTCGCCAAATGAAAGTTGTATCGCGTTTGCGACCATCGGATTTCGGGCCAACTTTTGGGCTTCGGCCCTGGAGATATTGCCGGTTGGATTGTCGATCTGGTATACTGCCGCGAGTATGAGTTGCAAAGGACTTCCCTTCGCTCCCACCACCATATCAATCCCTTTGATGTTCTTTTTAAAACTTTCGTCAAAAGCTTCCCCGACCAAAATCAACATGGAAACCAGGGCAACGCCCATCGTGAGCATCACCACAGTCAGCATGGCAGAAAGCGGCTTACTGGACAAATTTTTTGAACTGATCTTCAGAATGTTCATAGCGCAATCTGGTTTTGAAAACGGGATTTTAATCGTTGATCGTGAGAAACAACCACGAGTGTGGCTCCGTTGCGCGCAGCTTCTTTCACCAGGAGTTCATACACCATGTCCGCATTGGCATCGTCCAGGCTCGACGTGGGCTCGTCGGCAAAAACCAGCGGCGGACCGGCTGCCAATGCCCTGGCGATGGCCAATCGTTGTCGTTCGCCACCACTCAGATGGTTGGTCATTTTATCTGCCTTGTCGGCAATGCCCAATTCTTCGAGCAAAACAACCGCTTTGGTTCGGCTCGAAGACCCCGTTCCAAAAAACTGAGCAGCGAGGATATTGTCCACCACCGAGAGGGCCGACACAAAGCGCGGTTGTTGGAACACCAGTCCGACATGGCTTCCGCGAAAGCGGTCGAGCTCTTTCTGATTGAGCTCTCCCAAACGGATTCCATCGATCACCACCTGCCCGTGTTGCACGTGCAGCAGGCCGCTGAGCAAATGCAAAAGGGTTGTTTTTCCGACTCCTGAATTTCCCGTAATCAGCAGATGATGTCCACGCATACAGGAAATATCCGGAAAGTGCAGATCCGCCTGACCCGGATAATTATAACTCAAAGATGACGTACAAAGAATGGCTTGGGCTGAATCGCTCATGAAGGGCATGGTACTTTTCGGGTCCAAAGGTAACGTACACCATACAAATCGGTGATTTAAACTTCATAAAATAATAAGATCAAGTAACATTCCGCTGTGTATGCTCGTCCGACCTTTGCAGCAAACATTAAACAAAAAAAACATGAAAAATTTAATTCTCGCATTCTCCGTGATGATGGCATGGAGCTTTGCACTACAAACAGCCGCAGGCAGTGAGCCTGCCTATGATCTCAACAAGGAAATCCGCAAACATGTGAGCTATCCGGCTTTCGCCAAAATGGACCGCACGCAGGGATTTGTATTGGTCAAATACATGGTGAAGGATAACGGTCTCATCCAGGTAATGGAAATGAATACTTCTCACGAAGAATTGGGTATCTACGTCAAAGAGAAATTAGAAAAAATCACGCTCAGCGATGCCAACGCAACTGGCACGCACTACGCCCGGTTTACATTCCGATTTCTCGAACATTAATTTCTAATATTATCCAGCCCATAAAGAGCGTTCCCATTGGGACGCTCTTTTCATTTGAAACGAGCTTTCGCGTTAAGCAAATGGCATTTTCTGTTTCTTTGCCTTATGAATCTCAGCACCCCGATCAATTTCCCTCCGGTAAGCAAAAGTATTTCCTATGCAGACCATCTCGTTTTTTTGGGGAGCTGTTTTGCAGAAAACACCGGGGCGTGGTTAAATGAGTTGCATTTTGACGCTGCGGTAAATCCGACGGGGATTTCATTCAATCCCATAAGCATGGCAGGTCATATCAGGTCTGCGCTCAGGGAAGAAAAAGTTCAGGAAGATGCACTCATTTTCCGAAACAGTCAGTATGTTCATCTGGATTTTCACAGCGTTTTTAACGATCAACAAAGGGAAAATTACTTATTTAAAGTAAATGAAGCACGCAAGAAATTGCGGACAGATTTGCTGGACTGTGATACATTGTTCCTGACTTTTGGTACCGCCATCGCGTTCCACCATGTTGAAACAGGCGCCGTGGTAAACAACTGCCACAAATTGGATGCTTCGCTTTTCAACCAAAGTTTTCTGGATGAAACTGATATGAAGGCTCAGATGTCAGAAGTTTTGCAACTCCTCCAGTCTCGCAATCCGAAAATCGAAATTTACCTCACCGTATCCCCTATCAGGCATCTGCGCCATGGAGCCATCGACAACCAAAGGTCCAAAGCCCGCCTGATACGTCTGTGTGAAATGTTGTGTGCACAATTGCCGCGATGCACCTATATTCCCGTATTTGAATACGTGCTCGACGAATTGCGCGACTACCGGTTTTATCGCCACGACGATATGATTCACCTCAGCGAGCTCGGCCTGAACATGGTTCGGGATAAAATAAAATCGCATTATATCCATCCTTCAGCTTACCCGATGGTCGAAAGGGTAGAAAAATGGAATAGAATGAAGTCCCACCGTCTGATCGATGAAATATCGGAAGAAGCCAGAATTTTTCAGCAAAAACGCGATCGGATTTCTAGCGAATTGTTGGCTGACCTGAAAAAAATTAAACGATAAAAATTCCAGACCAGAAAAGGCGCCAAAGCGCCTTTTCAATTTTTTCGTATTTTCCGGAAGATTACCCCAATAATTTTTCAACGATTCCTCCCAGGCCGGCAAAGCACCATAAATCAAGTGGCATTCACTTCGACCCTGTATTTTGCACTTTATACTTTGTACTTTTTACTTTGTACTTTTTACCCAATCCTACAATCTTTTTCACTTCATTAATTGACTCCAGCTTTTGGGACCACGGGGTAATAAATTTCTGACAGCCATTTCATTGTATCAGGCTCCTGAGCAGGATTGGTAACGTAGACTTCCCAAGGACTTCCGGCAATTTCGTATCCTTTTTTTTCTATTTCTTCGACGAGAAAAATATGGGCAGTTTCGGTATTGGCAAAATCCCCAAAATGTTGTACCATCAAGGTTTTACCATTATAGGTCATATCTTTATTGATCTCACCTTTCGCTTTTTTGGCGCTGGAACTTGCCATTCCAACTGAAATTTTAGCCTTTTGATTTTCTTCATCCCACACATGGTAGATCGCAAAAGGCGGAGCAGTAACGGTAACGGAATCCGCACCCAAATGAGCCATAATTTTGCCATATCGGGTATCGAAATAATCGGGGCCTATATCGGACCAGCTCACTTCATCCGTTACGAAAAAATAGGGTTGCGCAGTCACATCACGTTCCTCGGCAGTAAAAGCACTTTCGGGAACTTTCGCCTCTGCAATGGCTTTCAATCTTCCAAGGCCATCGTCGAAGGTCGGTCCCATCGTTTCATCCATATCTTCCTGGCCCATCCAAAACATGGCAGCGGGCAGTTCGCCCTTTACAGTCCAGATGGCTTTGGTACCCTCAGGCGTTTCCTCCAAAACCCAGGTATTTACAGATTCTGATTCCCAGGGTTCGGTAAAAACCAAATTGCTCACCACCCTTTGATTTGGAACACTTTCGGTGATTTCCATGTATCCGGTACCTACGCTGTCGTTGCCCACCCAGCTGTATTTGGCACCCACCCCGTCGTCTGGTCCTTCATACATTTTGGTCATATCCGGATCCATATCTTCCCACGGCGACCACACGACAAAATTTTTGAAGTTATTTACTTCAGCATACACAACATCGACGGGCGCGTCGATCAGAATTTCTCTTTTTACTTCGTAAGGAGTAGGGTTGCAGGCCGCGAAAACT
>JBBSDD010000325.1:0-4123 GCA_038249755.1 Flavobacteriales bacterium
GAATGGGAATGGGCGTTGGGTTTCATTACCCGCGGCGGACCAGCGCTGCATGCCTACGAGGAATTCAAAAAAGTGGAAATCCTGCCAGATGGCCTTTATAAAGTAAACAACCGGGGCATCGCCATGCGCCATCGTTTGTCTATTGGCGCCATTGTGAGTGATGCCATGCTCCAGGTCAGGTTTCAAAAAGGGGGATATCTCGGCACCATCGAAGAATGGTTTATTTCGCGACTCACACCGGGCGATACCTTTTGGTTTGCCGGAAGGCCACTCGAACTCATCCGGGTAAAAGAAATGACCGCACAAGTAAAAATCAGCCATAAAAAAACCGGCATTGTTCCCAGCTGGCAGGGAGGCAGAATGCCCTTGTCGGCGATGTTATCTGAAAATCTCAGGATCAAAATAGCTGAAACCACCCAAAATCCGGTGACCGAAGAAGAACTTGTCGCCGTGATGCCCATTATTCGCAAGCAGGCCGAACTGTCCCGCGTGCCCCGCATCAACGAATTGCTGATCGAAAAAATCATAACGGAAGAAGGCTGTCACGTATATATCTATCCATTTGAAGGAAGGTCTGTCCACGAGGGTATTTCTGCCCTGATCGCTTACCGGCTCTCCTTGTTTATTCCCATATCATTCAGCATCGCACTAAATGACTACGGTTTTGAATTGCTGTCAGACCAGAATATTCCGATCGAAGATGGGATTGATTCCAGCATATTCAGCACAGAACATCTTGCGGAAGATATTCAGGCGAGCCTAAACAGTGTGGAAATGGCAAGGCGAAGATTCCGTGATATTGCAAGCATTTCCGGGCTTGTTTTCAAGGGGTTTCCAGGTCATTACCAGAAGGACAAACACCTGCAATCATCCTCGCAATTATTTTTTGATGTGTTTCGGGATTATGAAAGTGATAATTTGCTTTTCCGACAGGCGTACAATGAAGTGATGGAATTTCAAATTGAGGAAGTGCGCATGCGCAATGCCTTAAAACGCATCAATGGACAAAAGATCGTATTGACATATCCCGATCGCCCCACGCCATTTGCTTTCCCGATATTGGTAGATCGCTTGCGCGAAAAATTATCATCCGAAAAATTGGAAGACCGCATCCGCAAAATGACCCTGAAGCTGGAAAAATGACCGGAAGCAACTTATCTGCAACCATTTGCGGGGAGGAACTTATCCTTCTTTCGGAGAAAGCCATTTACTGGCCAGCGCGAAAAACAATGCTCATCGCTGACCTGCATATCGGTAAGGTCCAACACTTCAGACGTCAAGGCATTGCTGTGCCGGGAATGGCCGAACAGAACAACCTCTGGCGACTTTCTGGAATTTTACAAAAGTGGAAACCGGAAGTTTTGATTTTTATGGGCGATTTGTTTCACAGTGCCATGAATGCGGCCTGGCCCGTTTTTACCGATTTTTTGGCAGGGATTGAAAAAACAGAATTTATCCTTGTAAAAGGAAATCACGACATCCTTCCGGCTGCCACATTTGAGACAGGTGGCTTGAAGGTCCTGGAACAATTAGAAACAGGGCCATTTCTTTTAACCCATTTGCCCGAAGAAAGCGATTTATACAATCTACACGGGCACATTCATCCCGGAGTCAGCCTGAGAGGAAAGGGAAGGCAAAGCCTCAGGTTGCCGTGTTTTCATTTCGCCGAGCGCTATGGCATATTGCCATCTTTTGGAGATTTTACAGGAATGTATGTGATTCGGCCCAAAGCGGGCGATCAGGTTTTTGTAATCAGTGATCGGGAAGTGATGAAGATGTGATTTGCAGAATCATTATACATATCTTCTCAGAATACTCATTACCTGAGAGGTATAGCTTCCGCCAAAAATGTTCACATGCGCCATGAGCGGGTAAAGGTTGGCCACATGGATTCGGGTCTCCCAACCGCTTTGCATGGGATAGACCGAATTGTACGCTTCGTAAAAGCGCTTGTCAAAACCTCCAAACAATTTACTCATCCCGATGTCCATTTCCCGGTGACCATAGTGTACGGACGGATCAAATATTGTGGCTTCACCTTTCTCAGTGGTCATAAAGTTTCCAGTCCATAAGTCACCATGGATGGCCGAAGGTGCTTCTTTGGGAAAATACCTATCTGCCCGCGTGTATAATTTGTCAAAATACCGCACCATTTCACTGCTCGCTATCCCCTTTTCCCGAGCCATTTTAATTTGAGGTTCGAGGCGCTGGTGAACAAAAAAATCTGACCATGAATCGGAAACCGTATTAATTTGCGGAAGACTTCCCAAATAGTTATTGTAATCCAAGCCGAATTGCGCACTGGTTTTTCGGTGCATGTCTGCGAGCTTGTGACCGAATGTTTCCCAATAATCATCTGTCTTATTTCCCTGAGCGATATGCTCCATAATGATCCATTGTGTCCCTTCAGTTTCGCCGGTAGCGATGGGCTTTGGTATATCGAAAGTGCTGTGTTCACCCAGGAATTCCAATCCCTGTGCTTCCGCTTTCAACATTCCTGGAAACGGATCCGCTTCATTTAACTTAACGAAAAAAATACCTTCTGACGTTTCCAACATACGCGCATCATTGATGCTGCCCCCACCAATCAGATTTACTCTATCGAGCTTAATTTGAATATTCAATTTCGTGCTGATAGCTGTTATCCAGGCCGAATGAAGTTCGTTGTTGTGCAAGTCCATAGGGTGTAAAACTAAAACTCTTCGTGGTAGGATATACTATTTAACAGAAAATATTCCCAATAAGCATCAATCATTGACAGCGAGCCATGCGACGGGTGCACCTTTATTAAATTAATATGTAATAAACATTTTCATCATGGAAAATTAATGTTTGCACGATTTGGTTTGAAAGCATACTTTTGGCATCCCAATCCGGGGCCCATAGCTCAGCTGGTTAGAGCAGCAGACTCATAATCTGAAGGTCGAAGGTTCAAGCCCTTCTGGGCCCACTTTTTTTCCGGAAATTTCTCTCTACTTCTTTAATAAGAAAAAAAACGGACGCGCCAAATCGCCATTATACTTGAACTGTAGAGATAATCAAGATACTGGGTCAGAAATCTTCCTCAAAAAAAATTGGCTAAATTTGGGAAGGTAAGAATTTTATCATACCTTTGACCCCGTTCATAGATTAAATTTTGTGATTCGTCGTTGTTTGTTTTGCTTTGCTTGATTATACAGGTTGAGAGAAATAAATACCGATTTTTTTTTGCTTACGCGTTAATTTCAACTACAAACCATAATTCCATGTCCAACCACTCTACCACCTCGCTTCTCCAACGCATTTGTTGTTGGCCTAAATTTTTTGTCGTTTTTATTATTTTATCAATTTCCGGGCTGGTTCAACCAGCCTTTGCTTTTGATAATCTACTGGAAAAATCCAAACTCATTTCGCAAGATCTACAGGACCCTCCGGCTCTGGAAAAAGTCTGTTCTGTAACGGCATTTTCAGAAGCTGTGAATGGTCATGCGCTTTTCTTACCTAATCTTCCCGGTATTACCCCAAGTTTTGATTTTGCAGACGGCTCTCCGGGGTCTCTTGCATTTTTTAATGATGGGACTGCCCATTTGACCGGAAGGGTGCAAAACAAAGTCAACCCTACTCTTAAATGGGATATTGACTTTTGGTTTTCTGATCAAATGGATTGGCAAGCATGGTCTGCTCTGGGTCGCAATTGGAAAAATGAAGGACAGGGTGGCGGAAATGCCTATGAGAATTGGGAATATTATACTTTCGATCCTGATAAAACAAGTTCTCTAACGGGCGCACAAGGTCTCGCTGGTTCTTCGCTTATTATAACGCATAAGCCGGCTGACTACAACTACGGTTACCAGGTCGGTGAATATGCCAATTGTAAAAACGGTTCGTTGGGTAGTGCTTCTTGGTTTTTTATGAATGGTTCGGTACAGGGTAACACGATTGTCAACGGTCACGGTGACATCAACCTGAATCATGCTTGTAGTATAGTCGAAATCGTTTGCCCTCTGGATGCCTACGCCTCCGGCAGCCACGCTGTTTGGTTGAATAATATATTGGCTGGACTTGGCCCCAATTGGGTAAACGTTCCTGGTCAAGGTCTACAACTCGCCCGATTGAATGATGGAAAGGCACACATATCTGGTAA
>JBBSDD010000326.1:0-4105 GCA_038249755.1 Flavobacteriales bacterium
AAAACCTTATTTATAAATTTGAGCCCTTTAATAGATTACCAATAGTTCAATTGATAAATAAATGTTAAGCACACAGCGAAAATTGTGGTTTTGGTGCGGGATGGGAAATTGAATGGGAGGATGGGGAGGAGATTTTGGGGAAATTGATTTATTGATGAATTGCGATTGCGGATTTACGATTTACCCCACGATTCACTTTTTAAGAGCGGCTATATTGCTTTGAGTGGTGCTTCGCGGTAACTGGTTTTTAACCTGAAGCAACCCACGTCTCAATAAACCTTAACTTCTTAATGTTTAATTTTTTCAACATGAGGTGCCTTCTCATTTCGCTATATCTTAAAGGTTGTTTTTTGAAACATTAAAAATTAGAAGTGATCTCGTCCTGTGCGGAAGATTCTTTATTGGTAGAGAATCCCTGATAGATTCACATATAATGGAATGACATTCACATTGAAGAAGGTATTGGTTCCAGTATTGATCTGATAAGTCTGACCCGGAGGAAGTTGATTCACAAAATTCTGATACTCCTTTGTTTGGCCGGTCTGAGCACTTTGGATTATCTGATAGCCAAAAGAGACTGTATGTTGTGTTATATTTTTAAAGAAGATGATGTTTTCTGCATACCATCCCAATTGCCAGTATCCGTTCTCACATGATTGAAATCGATCCTGACGAATTGTTAAAAGAGAAATTACCTGTCCTTGATATGGCGATCCAAATTGGTTGTCAAAAACATTAATATTGGCTTGCGCAAGGACGTCATAATACTGAAGTTCATTGCCGGAGCATTCTCCTCCTGGTGGTGGTGGAATGGGTTGGTTGCAGCTGTAATTGCATGAACCGTCATCATCTTTGGCATCGTAATCATAGTTGCATGCTGAAGGGTCTGTGCATCCTTCGCAATCACTGAATATGCAACAACCAGGGAGAATAATGGCTAATAAGGCGATAATAAATAATTGAGATTTCATGGGATTGTCTTTTTAGTTGTTATTTGATTATATCATTTGAAAAATGGTGGTTTAAACCTGTTTTTATTCGCAACTGTACCAATCAGACCAGGTGCAGCGCCAGAAGTTTCCTTCCTGCCAATTATTTGCCCAGCGGTGCAGGCCGTGCGCCGGAGAATATTGGCAGAAATAGACATACCCGCTGTAATATTCCTGATACCATGTGAGCTGACGGCAATATTTGTTGTTGAAATTCAGGCCTGAATAGGGGTTATATTCCGTTCGATAGGTGTTTTCGATTAGGGTTTGTCCCCGATAACCGTAATACCTTCCAGTAACCCACTCCTGATCAAAGCACACTGATTCCAATAGATAGCCCAATCGTTGCAGTGTTGTAGCATGCACATGTTGCAAGAGTCTGGGAGAAAAATCAGTTGGTTTAATGACTTCTGAAAGTTCGTTTAATACGGTAGCTGCACGGTTTATTCCACCTATCCTTTTTTCAAACTGAATCAAATCACAAGCAGTTAATGCTGCACTAGAAATATTCAAATGGCCGGCTTCTGTTTTTCTTTTTTCAATCAGATTTTCCGGAATTTCTTTGATGCTGATGTAATTGATCTTGAGTCCTTTTTTTTGAGTTTGTCGCATCACAGGGAATGTCGTCATTACAAAATACGCTTGTGGCTGCTGATGAGATGAACCATGAAAGACTGCTGCATTAACCAAACCAAGATAGTATGGTCTGTGCAAATGTTTCATGAATGCATCTAAGTAGAGTTGGGGTGGCAGAATGCCTTTTGCTGCGTACTGAGGAGGAATGACGAGGTAATAGCCTTTGAAAACAGACAAGAGTTTGCCTTTGCTGGTCAAACGCTTTAATGCAGATTTTATAGCAGCATCGCTTTGCTCAACAAGCTTATCCTTTAGTTCAGATAAGGCAAACCCGTACCTCCCTTGGGCCAGTATGTGATCTGACCAGGTTGCTCATTGATTATAGATGATCTCTATCTTCATTAGAGTTAATTTTTGCGAAAGGTACCGCTTTGCAATGCTTTACGCAAAATATCTATCTTTCCCTGAGTCATTTATTTTTCGTTTCCATTCTGCCACTGGCAAAAAACATTGTACTCCTTGGCTTTTAGCTCAAAGTTGAGCGCTTTCGCAGGGTTTTGAATACGGTGTAGTTCAGGATTGCCTTTACAATTCATTATGAAATACAGCCAGGCTTCATTTCCAAATTGAGCCAATTGGTTCATTTCGTTTTCACTAAACATTACCCTACCATCTCATGCGCTACGACTCTTTATCGCTATGTAACGCTTCAACCCCACTGGGCGAATGCTTTTCACATCATAGCCTTCATTGGTGGCACTTACATCTTTTGGTTACCAGTCTAAGCTGGTTTCATAGTTCATAGCGGCCTTCGTCGCTATGGTTTTCCGCTTCATCGTCACGGATCATACCACAATGCCCCAATATTCGACCTGCATTCATGTTACGACGTAAGCACAATCCAATAGCTCAGGAGCTTTTGGGTTGAGTTGTGTCATCAAATCCAAACTTTCCAATCGACTTTTCTTTTTATGTATGAGTTCGTTGATGCGTTCTTGCTTTTCAAAATCTTATCCTGAACCTTGTAGTCACCCAGAAACACTTTGCCTTAAAGTTCTTGTATAGAGATTTATAAATCCATAATTACCTGTTTAAAAAAACCAGATTCCAAATAACCCCTTCGATCTAAGGCATCTTTGTTTGCATAGGCTTTTGTATCTTCAAACTGTTGGGTAGTTCTTTTGTCAAAACTCCATTGAATTACATCATTGGTACCAATCACTTCAGGAAATTTAATAGGTTTTGTAAACTCCATAGGGGTATGAAGGGCAATAAACTTAGCCGGTGATGGAATGTGAAATTCTCCATCCTCGGCCTGATATACCATTACCAATCTTTCATCTGCCTCGCTGCCATCGACTTTACTCGGCCTGTTGTCAACTATTAGGCTTTTGACAAAAAGGTATATAATCTTCCGTATCATCAGGAGAAATAAGGATTGTGCCTTTGATCATGTCCTCTCTGAACAGATTACGAACCACGGTCACTATGCTGTCAAAGACAGGGTTGCCCGGGTTGATGTCATGCACAGTGATGTTTACGGTATTCTACACCTGATTTTCACAACCCACGCCCCAATCCTTCCTCGCAAAAATTATCTTTAGCCAATGGAAATAAAGAATTACCTCGACTACATCGCCCCCGAACTCGGCTATCCCTGGCTCTCGTCCCTGAGCAGACAACAATGGAATACTGGCCTGGACCAAGCCCGCAAAGTACTCGATGCCATCGGCGCAAAAAAAGGCGATGAGCGCATCACCTTGTCTTTTCGTCACGATGGACAAAAGCGCTTTGCAGTCATTTGCGGACTGAAATATATCTCGGGATTTTATCTCAAAAAAGATGAAGTTTGGATGCGTTTTTACATCGGAGAAAATTTTGACATCAGCGCGTATCCCACCCTGCACGGTTCTGACTTTGAGTTTAAGGATGGCACCTCTCTCGCTTACGCAAAAATGGATGAACTCGACGGTTTGTCGCAGGAATTTCACCAGGCTTCTATGTCCGATTTACAAGCGTTTGCGGCTGTTTCGGGCAAAACACGGTATCCCAAAAGTCATTTGTCCTGGATGTGGGATGTGATATACCAGGCTGAGGCACGTGAGGATTTTCTAAGCTATATCAAAAGCAAACCCGAAGAACGGATACTTGGCATGTACAGGTCGTATTTGGCCCAGACCGAAGGAAAGGATGAATGGTATAAATGGGAATTGACGCGGGACTTTCAATCGGCCTGGGATCTTGAAGCTTCTGATTTTTCGACCATGTTGCGCAGCATCAATTTTGGCAATTTGCTCGATAACCGTGCAATTTCATTTATAAATGAAGCCGCCAAACATCCCGATGAGGCGCGGACTTATTTCAAATATTTGATGGACGACTCGCTTCCGGAAGGGGAAAGGATCGCAGGATGCAAATCACGTAGTGATGAATTGCTGAAAAAGTGGCGGCCCGAATGGACTTCCACCGGACAGGATGAGCGCACTTTATCCGTATTGTGGGCTTTTAATGATCCGGAAAATCACATCCCCTACAAGGCT
>JBBSDD010000327.1:0-4104 GCA_038249755.1 Flavobacteriales bacterium
ATGTAATCAAAAGTTTCTCCATATAATGAACGAGCCCTGATGGTGTATGGGTCGTTGCTTGGAATGTTCTTGAATGCATCATTGTTGCCGAGATCTTTTGCTTGTTGAATGAATACATTCGCACCAGAAACAGCAACCACATTTTCATTGGTTGTAGGAACGACAACGATTCCATCGTCAAAAGGCGCAAATGGATCGCGGATAGCATGAATTGAAACCATCGGTGGCTCTCCGGCATTCAACCAGGAAATATCTGCAAGTGCGCCACCGGCATTGATCGACATGCTGATGCTGCGATCAATACCCGCAATTTGAAGTGGATCAGGAAGCCGAACGACGCCTGGTCCTCCATCAATATTGCCATCTCTGGCTTCTAAAACATAGGGTAAGCCATCCTCGCCAATAAATTTATCAATAACTACTTCGGTATTGTAATCATTGAGCGTGGCATAGGCTTGTGCTACATAACCGCCAGTGCCCTGTCCGTATAATACGATTTGTTCCGGATTGATGCCAAACTGATTTGTTCCGGCAACAGTTGACCTTAGGAACCGAACAGCAGTCTGTGTATCGTGAATAGCGCGGTAAACTGCCTGAAGCAGTGTTCCTCTCCTTACATCTGCAATCGTAGAAACCGGATTCCAGCCGAGTCTGTAACCAATAGCAGCGACTGTATAACCGCTGCGTGCCCATTTTTTACATAGGTTTACTACAACACTGTCAGCTTTAGACCCTGAAATTCCGCCATTGATAATTGGAGGAAGAAAATTTCCAGTGTGCAAATAGATAATTACTGGTCTGTCGGTGATCACATCTCCGGCAGGTGTGTAAATATCCATATTCAGCGGAAACAACTTTAAAGCTGTTTGCAAGCCCGGTGCAAGCGAACCATTGCTTAAAAAATAGTTCGTTGGAACAGGATCTCCGGCGAGTATAAGTTGACTAACAGCCGCATAATCGGCGCCGTATGCAGCCTGATCTGCGAAATTGGTGCGAAGTGCATCCACGTTAAAGCCGAAGGGTACATTGGCCTGAATAGTTACCTGGTCAAAAACCTCATCAAGGTAACGGGTTTGAGCCTCACCTTCAATAGCTATTCCGAAGAGAAAGGCGCTCAAAATAATGGGTAGATTCATTTTCATAAGCGAATTTGTTGTTAGTGTTTCAAATTGTGTTCAGATGACATTTATTGCTGAAATGTAGAAAATATTTGGGACTTCTTAAGATGAAATACGAATTGATTACAAATAATGAACCCTTGAAAGCTTTCAGTTTCTATGAAGACCGAAAAAAATCCCGATGTGGGCTGGGAAACTTTCGATTCAAAGGACTAAATAAAGAACATTTACTAACGGTCCAACCATTCATATATAACAGATATATAGGCCATTCGTCCGATAAATGGGCCGCCATAAGCGGTGAACACCCTGTTATCTGTTAGATTGGATGCTCCCAGCTTTACGGAGGTATTTATTTTTTTGAAATTTGCCGTAACTGCTGCGTCTATCATATAATAAGTGGGTACAAAACCTGTAAACTGAGGACTTCCTTCGAATACAAAACCTTCGATCCATTTGTAATTCATACCAAATCCCCAGTTTTTTAATCTGAACAGGCCGAGATTGGTATTCAAATCCCTTGCATTAACGCCGATATTTACTTTGTGCTCGGGTGTATTGAAAGCTGGAATAATTGGATCGTCTTCGCCACTCAAAAGTTTGTTCCATGAGTAGTTGGTGGTCAAGGCATAATTTTTCAGGAAATAATAATTCACACCGATACCTGCTCCCTGGGTTATTACTTTTCCCACGGCATTTGCGGCTATCCGCAGTGCACGGAAATTGGGGTTTGGCAGGGAAATATCCGGCGTGTATGGCAAATCCAAACCTACATTAAATCCTATGAAATCCGTGTATTCACTATAATAATAATTCAGATCGACATAAAATTTATTGGTATATGTACCGCGGTAGCCTAATTCGAAGGTTCGCACCCGTTCAGGTTTGATCGGAGCGACATCGTAATAATCGAGTTGTTCCCATTCAAAATTTACACCCGAATTCCTGGCTAAATCAAAAGACTCAAGCGTGGCCAGAGAATCAAAACCATTCAAATTTCCAATCAGGATAGCTCTGCCCACATCGTAATAAAGGTATTGATCGGCAAGGGTTGGATTTCGGACGGCTGCCGAAACACCACCGCGCAATACATGGTCTTCATTCAGCAAGTAAACGAGAGAAGTCGCAGGAGAGAATACGGCATCGAAATTCTGATTTTTATCCACCCGCAATGTTGCTTTGAACGTGAGCCGCTTGTCGAGATATTGTTTTTCGTAACCGACATAAGCACCCGCTTCATAATTGGTAATCGTTGCGAAACTCGAATCAGTGCGCACTACCCTGGAAGTCATTTCACCTGTATCTGGATCTGTTTCGAAAATGGTCTCACGCGTATATGTGAGGGTATCCTGGAAGATTGTTCCACGAGAGTCCGGCCGATACAAGCGGCCACTCATGCCCGTAATGATTTTCCCGAAACTCAGATCAAAGATGTATTCCCCTTGTCCATGGTAGAGTGCCGACTTGTCGTAAAACCTCGACCCGTTGTCCGTAAACAATCGCCCGGTCACATCCTGAAAAAGTGAATCAAATCGGGCCGTTCCGGGCTGAAAAAACGGCTCTCCATTTACTGCACTATTTTCCACCTGCCTTCGAATATCCGCATTGTAGCCTGTCATGATATCCGGATTGTCCATCGCCCATTGGTTTTGAGCACCCCGCACCGTTGCACGCCAAGCGATGTTAGCTGCTCCGAATCCTTCTGTGTCCAATTGTCCATTGACAAGGAAGTCTGTAATGCTAGGTCTGGTATCAGAAAAGTCAGATAGCTCCGGCATACCTTGGCTATAAAGCATATCGATATTTAGGGAATATAAATCCGCATAGGTTGGATAATAATTGTCCTGAATCATGGCTAGGTCCGACATAATATTGGCAGTAAGCACTGCGTCGTATGAATCTCCGGCGTCTTCATGTGTGCTGTAAACTCTGAAAAAAAACTTATCCTGTTTTTTGACCTCTACCTTGTTTTGCAGGAATTGAATACCCCGCAGACTTATCCGGTTATCACCCTGATAAATTGTGGTCCCATTGCCATAGCTGACATTGTAATTAAGAATGACATCTGGTCGCAGTTTATAGTATAAGCCCATATTGGCCTTGGTGTTTCGCGTGTCATAGTCTGCGATATCTTCTTCCCGATACCCGCTTCTGAAAATTCGCGTGAGCCCGGGTGTATTTGTATCCAGCTCATAATTATTTCCTCCCGTGGTTACCTCATCTCCATAAACATTTACTGCGTCATAACCACTGTAATTGTCTGCCGATACCGTTGAACCATCCACAGGATTGTAGTTGGTTGCCTCCCAATCCAGTGCTGAAAAATGAAATAAGTTGAGCTTATACCCAAATCGTTTCTCCCCTTTTTTATTCTCTAAAACCTGAGCCCAACGCACGGCACCTTCAAACAGTTGGCGCTCTCCAATTTTTATTGATGTGGTAAGACCGGGAAACAAAAATGGGTCTTTGGTGCGCATGTCGATCACGCCATTAAAAGCTCCCGGACCATAATAGGCCGAACTCGCCCCTGCAATAATGTCCACCGATTGTACATCAAGATCTGAGGCTCCAAGAAAATTTCCCAGTGAGAAATTAAGTCCTGGCGATTGATTGTCTACGCCATCAATAAGTTGAAGGGACCTTACTGGAGAGGTTGAATTAAATCCGCGGGTATTGATAATCTTAAATCCCATACTCGCCGAGGTGATGTCGACGCCCTTGAGGTTTCCCAGACTTTCGTAAAAATTTCCGCTCGGAGCATCTCTGATCGCCATCACATCCATCGACTCCACTGTCAATGCAGCCTGTTTGGTTTTTTCGCTGATCCGGCTTCCCACAATCTCCACCTCACTCATCATGATCTGATCAGATCCCATTTTTACCCGGATGGGATCGTTGAAATTTTGAACAGTGATTTCCTTGTCTGTGTATCCCAAAAATCGGATTACAATCGTAAAAGGAGGATTCTGGTTTACCGGTAGGCTAA